>NZ_WVTE01000289.1:0-26930 GCF_009939605.1 Rhodococcus sp. YH1
TTCCGGAGTCGCCCATCTCCGGAACGACCATCGCGGCAGGACGACTCACGAGTTACGGCAGATAGTACGCTACTATCTGCCGTAAATCCTTAGCGCCGGATTTCGAGAATCTGCTCCCCGACCCCCGAAGCCGGCCGCCTCGAGACGATCGTAGAAATCCTTGTCCTGCTCGCGAATCCGGTCGTACACCGGTACCTGGAACTCGTGCATGATCCGGTAGGGGAGCGACGCGAACGTCAGGTCGGCCTTCTTCGTCGTCATCCCGGCGGCGACGGCCTCCTCGCTGTACAGGTCGCCGAGAGCGATGGAGCGCAGTGAGTCGGATCTGACGATGTGGGTGGACGACCGCTGGACCATCGTGGCGTCGACCCCGTTGTCGACGAGGGCTTTACAGATGTCGTGCGCCGAGTTGTTGGAGCCGATGACGACGACTTTCTTGCCGATGTAATCGTCAGGACCGGGGTGGGCGCTGGAGTGATGCTGTTCCCCGGCGAAGATGTCCTGCCCGGGCACCTCGGGGATGGCGGGCTTGCCGGACATTCCCGTGGCCAGGACGAGCTGCGTGGGATGCAACGTCCTCGCCTCACCGTCACGGTCGATCTCGACGGTCCAGCGGGCCGAGTTGTCGTCGTAGGTCGCCGAGAGGCAGGTGGTTCTGCTCCAGTACGGCACCTCCATGACCTTGGTGTAGAACTCGAGCCAGTCCCCGATCTTGTCCTTCGGCGCGAACACCGGCCAATTGTCGGGGAACGGCAGGTAGGGGAGGTGGTCGTACCAGACCGGGTCGTGAAGGCACAGCGACTTGTAGCGCTTTCGCCACTGGTCGCCCGGTCGATCGTGGCGGTCGACGACGATCGACGGCACGCCGAGTTGCCGGAGGCGCGCGCCGAGGGCGATGCCGCCCTGCCCACCACCGATGACCAGGACGTAGGGCTGTAACCCTCGCCCGAGTTCGCGCTCCTCGTCGGCTTTCTTCTCCGCCCACGAACGGGTGTCCGGGTCGGAGCCGTGCACCGCCCCCAGCACGCGTCCGGCGCCGCGTGGCTCCTCGTGGCCCTTGAGCTCCTGCAACGTCGTGAGCAGTGTCCAGGCCTTGTCCTGGCCGTCGGCGGCATCGGGTCGGAGTCGAAGGTGGCCCTCGCACCGTCCCACGGCTGTTTCGAACGAGATGAAGGCCGACACCACTCCGTCTCCGTCGTCGGATGCCGGTTCGGTCGTGCTGAAGCCGGACGGGCGGGTCTCGGCGAGTCGAGCGGTGAGCATGTCGGCGATCTGCTCATGCCCCTCGACCGTCTTGATGTTCCAGGTGAACGCCGTGAGATCACGCCAGTAGCTGTCGGTCAGGAAAGCGCTCGTCGCCCGTCCGACGTCGAGCGCCGCGAGTGCCGACTCGAACTCCGACAGCCATGTGTCGATCCGCTGTTGCGCGGAGTTGTCGATGCCGAGGGTCGGCTCCAGTGTCTGGGTCATAAGGTCTCCTTCTTCGTGCAGAGCGTCCGCGGATGGTGATGCGGACCACAATGTGGTGACCACAGGAGACGCCCCGGCCGCGTGGGGCGGCAAGGGTTGCACGGGGTTGCGAGGGCGCCCCGTGCTTTGCCGGACCGTGTGATGTGGCGCACAATCGAGATCGATGACCGCTTTCGATTCCGTATCCGACCTCGAGCCGGCTGTACAGGCCGGTGACGATCCTCGTGAGTTCGCCCATGTGCTCAGCGCTGTGCATCACGCCGCGATGTCCGGCGAGCGGATGCCCGCCCGTCCGCGCAGCGTGATCGACGACTCGTGGCGACGACTCCGCGAGGCCGGCCTCGACCCCGACACCGACGGCATGGCTGAGCGCGCACTGGAGTTCGACGAGCTCGAGGAGCGTCGCCGGGAGTCGGGGCTGGTCGAGGTCATCGACGAGTTGGCGCGCGGGTTGGAGTCGTTGATCGCCGACGGCGACAACATCCTCGTGATCGCGGATGCCGGCGGTCGTGTGCTGTGGCGGAGCGGGTCGTCGAGGGTCCTGAGCCGCGCCGATCACCTGGGGTTCGTCGAGGGCGCCGACTGGGCGGAACGCTCGGTGGGCACCAACGCCATCGGTACCGCACTGATGTCGGGCAGGCCGATCCAGGTCTTCTCCGCCGAGCACTTCGTCCGGAGCCATCATTCGTGGACGTGTACCGGTGCACCGATCAAGGATCCGAGGACGGGTGCCGTCCTCGGTGTCGTCGACGTCAGCGGCCCGGCCGCGACGATCCACCCGACCACCCTGGCGCTCGTACATGCGGTCGCCCGGCTGGCCGAGTCGCAACTGCGCGAACGACATCACCGACGTCTGGACTCACTGCGCGCAGTGGCGGCCCCGATCCTGGCCCGCTCGCCGGGGCCGGCGATGGCGGTCGATGTCGACGGCTGGGTGGCTGCGGTGGACACGTTGACCCCAAGGTCGCGGCTACTCCTGCCGCGCGGCGTCGGGCCCGGTCGGCTCTTCGTCTCGGCTTTGGGAGAGTGCCAAGTGGAGGCACTGCCGGGCGGCTGGTTGGTGCGTGTCACCGATGCCGCGGACCCGTCAACGACGCGGGTCAGCTTGCAGACGGTCACCTCCGGCTCCGGCGGCGCGCAGGTCGCCGTCACCGTCGAGGGCGCGAGCGGCGGATGGACACATCAGTGTTCCCCGCGGCACGGCGAGATACTCACCCACCTCGCACGACACCGCGGCGGCGTGACCGCGGCGCAGATGTCTGCCCACCTCTTCGGCGTCGACGACCGCACGGTCACGGTGCGGGCCGAGATGTCGCGCCTGCGCAAGCGTTTCGGCGGTCTGTTGACGGCCGGACCGTATCGCTTCGCTGATGGCGTGGACGTGCACCTCATCGACTGAGGTCGAAGTCGTTTCCGTTCAGTCGTATTCGGCGACGACCAACCCGTGATCAAAGGCGTAGACGATCGCAGCAGCACGATCCCGCAGATCGAGTTTGGTGAAGATATGGTTCACATGGCTTTTCACCGTCACCGACGAGATGCCCAGCGTCGAAGCGATCTCGGTGTTGGTCTGGCCGCGTGCGATCAACCGGAGAACATCGGATTCGCGGTCGGTGAGCTCCGGTGCGACAGGCACCTGTTCGCGTCCTGCCCGTCGGAAGCCCTGTAGCACCCGTTCGGTCACCGCGGGATCGAGGAAGGCGCCGTCACGCACCACGGCGCGAACCGCCCAGATCAACGCCTCGGCGGGGGAGTCCTTCAGGATGAAGCCCGCCGCGCCTGCCCGGAGCACCCGGGAGAGCAATACGTCGTCGTCGAAAGTGGTCAGTACCAGCACCGGTGGCGGTTCGCGGAGAGACTGCACCATCGTCGTGGCGGTGATGCCGTCGATGTTGCGCATCCGCAGATCCATGACGACGATGTCGGGCCGATGTTCGGCGATCCCGGCCAGTACCTCGGAACCGTCGGCACATTCGCCGACGATGTCGAAACCGTCACGGACGCGGAGAATCCGCCGGAGCCCGGTACGGATCAGCTCCTGATCGTCGACCAGGAGTACCCGGATCTGTTCGGTGCCGGCGTCGGTCGGCCCGAGCGATGTCACACGCTCACCCCCTTCGACCGAATCCCCTCGCTTGTGGTGCGAGCGGGCAGGGCGGCCCGCACCGACCACGTGTCGTCGGCGTGGAAGGTCTCGAGGGTGCCGCCGAGCAGAGCGGCACGCTGAGTCATTCCGTCTATTCCGGTTCCGTCGCAGGTCGGTCTACGACCGCACGGAGCGGGATTGTCGATCTCGATGGAGACGCTCTCACCGACTGTCACCGCGAGCCGCGCCCGCTTCCCGGTCGAATGCTTCACGACGTTGGCCAACGACTCCTGAGCGATGCGATAGACCGCGGCGCCGACCGGGTCGGTCAGCGAGTCCATGTCGCCGGCAACGGAATAGTCGATGTCGACTCCGGCCTTGCGATAGTCATCGACGAGTTGGTCGAGGTCATTGCCGGTCGGCGGCGGGGAGGTGGATTCCGACTGCCCGGTCTGGGCTCCCAGCACGTGCACGATCGAACGGATCTCGCTCATCGCCTGGCGACCCTGACGTTCAGCATCGGCGAGGGCGTCCACCGCCTCGTCGATGTCACGGTCCTGCTCGAGTGCGCGCCGAGCACCGGTCACGTTGAGCATCGTGATGGACAGCGAATGGGCAATCACGTCATGGATCTCGCGGGCGATGCGTCGGCGTTCGTCGCTGGCCGCCCGATCCGCGCGAGCTCGCAGGACACGGGCCTGGTTGTCGGCCAGTCGCTTCTGGATGAGGACCATGTACCCGATCAACCAGCCGCAGGCCACACCCAGCCCGTACAGCGCGGGTGCTTCGAGGTGTCCGACCGCACCGAACGCGACGATCACCGCGATGCAGACGGCGCCGACGACGAGCCCCACCCGCAGCGGGTACATGGCGGCGCCGATGGCCGTCATCAGTACGAGCTGGAGTGGGGCGGCGTCGGACGGCGTGGGGATCATCAGGAAGCAGACGGTGCTGGTGATGACCCCGAAACACGCATACGACGTCGGCGGCAGGGTGAGGTCGAGGGTGAGCGTGACGACGGCGAACGCCACCGCTGGGATCAGCCAGCCGATTCGGTCGAACGGGTACCGCTGGGCGACCGAGATGACTGTCACGACCACGCTGGCCGACAGGATGACCGCCGGGTAGAGCGGGGGATAGTCGCCGCCGGCCCGCTCGATTCGGCGGCGCAATCCCGAGCCGACACCGGCGGTGAAGTGCGTCACGGTTCAACCATAGTTCCACGCGTGGGCAGAACCTCCTCCTCGCGGTGGATCCGGCCCTCCACCCACGGGTGGAGGCAACCTCAATCCCCGGGATGGCGATCGATACGGCCGATCTTCCTAGCGTTGTGAGCAGCGGTAATCCGCCGCGATCACTCCACAGGGCGCGAGAGGACAAGACAATGGCTCTGCTCACCCGACATGATTCTCGATGGCAAAAGCTCGCCGGCGATCAGCTGCTCCCGGATCTGGATCCCCCGCGCCCGGTGGTGGTCGGCTGCAATGGCACCGAGGCCTCCCTGCGGGCAGTGAAACTCGCCGTCCGTACCGTCGGCGACTCCCGGACGCTCGTGCTGATCTGTGCGACGCGGCCGTCTCGACGCCCCGAGCCGCCCACCGACCTGCACGACGCCCTCAAGGACGAGGCGTACCTCCTGACCGGGCAGGCCTCGGTCGGCGAGCATCTGCGGACCGCCGCAGAGCTCGCGAAGTGGCATGGTGCGCGGCTGGTCACCACGACGAGCGAACACGGCAGCCCGGTCCCGGTGCTCCAGCGGGTCGCGGCGCGCGTCGGCGCCGGCGCGGTGTTCATCGGGTCCGACGGTCCGCGGCCGGGGTGGACGCCCCGCAGGCTCGGCGCCCGGCTCGACCGCGGCGTCGAACTGATCGTCACCGACGGTGCGGTTCATCACCGCCGACGCACCGCCATCCGGGAGGTGAGCGAACCGCGGGTGTCCTGGCCGGCGTCCTGGCCCGCGCCCGGTCTCGCAACACACTGAACCGTTCGCGCGCGGCACATACGAGATCCGTTCATACGGCGGGTTTCTCGATCGCGCCCAGCAGCGCGTCGACGATCTCGTTCGACGGACCTAGCGGCAGCGTGTGGTGGGTCCCGGTGCTCAGCGTCACGACGCGCGCCGTGGGCAAGGTGCTGCGGATCCGACGGGCCACCTCGGCGGTGTCATGTGCCCGACTCTGCGGGGCGAGGATCGCCGTGACCCGGGATGGGTCGGTGAGTCGAGAGAGCGCGGCCCGTCGGGGCCGCTTCGGTACGATCGTCCGAGTCTTCGGGAAACCGGCTCCTGCGCAATACATCTGGGTCCACAGCGGTTCCGGGTCGGTCCCACGTGTCTCCCACGAGAGAAACCGTCGCAGACGCGGGGGAGTGGGCGCGATGAGCGTCGGGATGGCGTGCTGCAGATAGGCGATACGGAGTCCTGCGAAACACGATGTCGGGTCGAGCAGTGCCAGGTTGCGTACGCGAGCACCGTGTTGCCCGGTCGCGAAGCCCAGCGCGATCATCGCGCCGTACGAGTGGCCGACGACGTCGACCGTGTCGGTGGCCGCGGGATGGACGGCGATGTGGGCGCTGCTGATTGCGTCGGGGATCCGGTCGAGAACGGCTGCGAGCCAGTCGAATAGCTCGGCGGGAGCTCGTGGGCTCGCAGCGCCGGGACGGGACCGTCCGGCGTCGCCGAGGAGGTCGACGGCGATGACGTGGCGACCGGTCGCCAGGTGTTCCATGACGTTCACATACGACATCGACGTGGCTCCGCCGCCCGGCAAAAGGACCAGCGGCACGGCGTCGAGGGGCACGGCGTCGGGGGTGTCCGGGCGCGGCCCGATGATCGTGACCCGGGTGATGCCGTGCGCCGTCTCGACATCGATCGGATGCCCTCCCGAGCGTGCGAGGAGCGCGTCGTAGGCGTCGAAAAACGCGATGCCCTGCGGCGTGGCGGCGAAGACGTCGAGTGTCGGGCGGACCATGGCACGAACCTCCGTCGGGGTATCTCGATTATCGAGAGACTAGATCATCGAGCGAAGTCGCGTACGGTGAACTCGTGACGAACGACGATCTGGTGCACCGGCTGCGTTCGCTGACCGTCGAACTCGATGTCTTCGGGGCCGGCTTCGCCGCCCGAAACGGGTTGCACGCCACCGATGTACGTGCCCTGATCGCTCTTCTGGACCGGGATCGGGCCGGCGCCGTCGCCTCTCCTGGGTGGCTGGCGGGGCATCTCGGACTCAACAGTGCGTCGACCACCGCGCTCATCGATCGACTGGAATCGAAGGGTCTGGTGGACCGCAGGCGCGACGACTCGGATCGTCGCCGGGTTGCGCTGCACGTCACCGACGCGGCCCAGGAGATGGGCTGGACCTTCTTCGGGCCGTTGATCGACCAGGTGATCGCGGTGGCCGACGGTTTCTCCGACGACGAACTGACCACGATCCGCACATTTCTGGACCAGGTCACCGCTGCGGTGGCGGGAGTCCGGACCCGCTGAGTGTCCTGGGTCCGCAGCCGCTGACCCTGTCCGCACACCGCTCACCTCAGGGTCGAACCGGAGCCGTCCGCCCGATGGTTACCGGAACATGACCATTGTTAATTCTGCGTTCCGGCCTGGCGTCAAAAAACCCTATGTTTGTAGTATTTGGCGAAATCCGTTTGGCGTCAGGAGATTCAGGCATGGCCACGACGAATGTGTATCCGACAGACGAGGGGGTCCCGGACCGGGACGCCCAGATGCTGGCCGAACTCGGTTATACGTCCGAATTCAAACGGGAGATGAGTCCGTGGGCGAACTTCGCCCTCGGCTTCACCTACCTGTCGCCCGTCGTCGGGATCTACACGGTCTTCGCCTATGCGATGGCACAGGCCGGCCCGCCGATGATCTGGAGCCTCGTCATCGTGGGCCTCGGGCAGTTCCTGGTGGCGCTGATCTTCAGCGAGGTCGTCGCCCAGTTCCCGGTCGCGGGGGGCGTGTATCCGTGGACACGCCGACTCTGGGGCCGGAAGTACGCGTGGATGACGGGCTGGGTGTATCTGATCGCGCTGCTCGTCACCATCGGTTCGGTCGCCTACGGATCGGGGCCGTTCATCGCGTCGCTCTTCGGCTACGAGGCGACCGCCTGGACCATCGCCCTGTGTGGTGTGGTGATGGTCGCCATCGCGACCGCCATCAACTTCCTCGGCACCAGGGTGGTCTCGGCGGCGGCCGTCTTCGGTTTCGCCGCCGAGCTGATCGGCGCCCTCGTGGTCGGCGTGTATCTGATCGCCACACACCGGCAGGTCGATCTGAGTGCCCTCTTCGACTCGTTCGGCGCCTCCGAGGGCAACTACGTCTCCGGCTTCGCGGCCGCCGCACTGATCGGTCTGTTCCAGTACTACGGCTTCGAGGCGTGCGGTGACGTCGCCGAAGAGGTGCCCAACCCGGGACGACAGATCCCCAAGGCGATGCGCCGGACCATCTACATCGGCGGTGCCGCAGCCACATTCGTCTGTCTGGCGCTCATCCTGTCGGTCTCCGACATCGGCGCGATCATCTCGGGCGAGGACACCGATCCGGTGACCACCCTGCTGACCGACGCCTTCGGCGACTTCGGCATGAAGATCATCCTGGTCGTCATCCTGATCTCCTTCCTCTCCTGTGTGATCAGCCTGCAGGCCGCCGCCAGCCGGCTCGCCTACGCCTACAGCCGCGACGACATGATCATCGGTGCGCGCCATCTCAAGAAGTTCGATGCCAAACGCGCGGTTCCGCCCTTCGCACTCCTGCTCGCCGGCGCGGTGCCGTGCCTCGTGCTGCTGCTGTCGAAATTCAGCGAGGACGCCTTCTCGAAGATCCTGAACTTCTCTGCGCTCGGTATCTACATCGCCTTCCAGATGGTCGTCCTCGCCGCGCTGCGGGCACGTCTGAAGGGGTGGGTCCCGGCGGGGGCGTACTCGCTCGGCAAGTGGGGGCTGCCCGTCAACATCGCAGCCCTCGCCTACGGCATCGTCGCGATGATCAACATGGCCTGGCCGCGCAACCCCGGAACCCCTTGGTACGACAACTACATCGTGCTGCTGTCCGGCGTGACCGTCCTGGTACTCGGCCTGCTCTACATGACCGTCCATCCGGTCCACGGAAAGAGTGACGCGCCGTATGCCGACGCGATTCCGAAGAAGACCGGGGAGTAGCGACCATGACGAACATCAGAGCTGTCGTGTACGGCGTCGGAGCGATGAACTCCGTGATCACCCGCTATCTGCTCGACAAGGACGTCGAGATCGTAGGCGCCATCTCGCGCAGTCCGGACAAGGTGGGCAAGGACCTCGGCGAGGTCACCGGACTCGACCGTCGACTCGGAGTGTCGATCAGCGACGACCCGCACGAGGTGTTCACGCGGACGAGTCCCGACATCGCGGTCGTCGCGATCACCAGCTATCTCGTGGACGCCGCGGAGCACTTCCGTATCGCACTGTCGCACGGGGTCAACGTGATCACGCTGTCCGAGGAAGCGCTCTATCCCTGGAACACCGCGCCCGAACTGACCGCGGAACTCGATGCACTCGCCAAGGAGCATGGCGTGACCATCACGGGCGGGGGTTTCCAGGACAGCTTCTGGGTGAACGCGGTCGCCCAGCTGATGGGCACGGCACACCGCATCGACTCGGTCACCGGGACGAGTTCGTGGAACGTCGACGAGTACGGCCCGGAACTGGCCGAGCTGCAGCAGGTCGGCGCGACGATCGAGGAGTTCGACGCCTGGTGCCGAGAAGCCGTGCGTCCGCCCACATTCGGCCGGATCGCTCTCGATGCGCTGGTCGCCGGAGCGGGGCTGACGCCCAAGCAGATCCTGACGCGCACCGAACCCGAACTGGCACACGAGACTCTGCACTGTGCTGCCCTGGGGATCGACGTCCCGCCGGGAAAGTGCATCGGCTTCACCGACATCGACGAGATCCGCACGGAAGAGGGCCCGGTCTTCGTCTTCCGGATGTCCGGCCGGCTGTACGGCCCCGACGACAGCGATGTCAACGAATGGACGATCCACGGCGAACCCGATCTGGTGATGTCCAACGGCACCCCGCCGACGATGGCCACCACCTGCACCCAATTGGTGAACCGTATCCCCGACGTGCTCGACGCCGACCCGGGATTCGTGACCGTCGTCGATCTGCCCAGGCTGCGCTACCGGCACGGTCGGCTGCACGACCACCTGAGCAGGTGGTCATCGGATCGTTACATCGTGCGCGAAGAACTCTAACAATAGAGTATTTGGATGGACATCATGAGTGAAGTGGACGTGGCACCGCGCGTGGCGGTGGTCGGCGCGGGACCGTCGGGTTGTTTCACCGCACAGCAACTCCGCAAGCAGTGGCCGGAGGTGGAGGTCACCGTCTTCGACCGGCTACCCACCCCGTTCGGGCTCCTTCGCTACGGCGTGGCTCCCGACCATCAGGGCACGAAGAACGTGATCCGGCAACTCTCGCGGGTATTCGACGATCGGACTCGCTTCGTCGGCAACATCGAGCTCGGCCGGAACCTGTCGATCGAGGACCTGCGAGCCGCGTTCGACGTCGTGGTCCTCGCGACGGGCCTCAGCGGAGACCGCCGTCTCGGCATCCCGGGCGATGACCTGCCCGGCATCGTGGGGTCCGGGCGCTTCACCCGATGCGTCAACGACCATCCCGCCGCCGGCGACCTGCCGACGGTGGGCCGGAGGGTGGTCCTGGTGGGCGGCGGCAACGTCGCCATGGACATCATCCGGCTGCTGTCGAAGCAGCCCGACGAATTCACCGGTTCCGATCTGCACCCGGACACCCTCGGGAGACTGAGATCGGAGGGCCCACGGCGGATCGACGTGGTGGTGCGCTCCACGCCCACCGACGCCAAGTTCGACCCGGTGATGATGCGTGAACTGGCGCACCTGGCGTCGACGGAGTTCCGCCTCGCCGATGCGGGGGTGCTCGCCACGGCAGAGTCCTCCGACCCGCGGAGTGCGGCCCTGGCCCACGTCGTCGAACGCGAGAGCCCGGCGGCACCGGCCACGACGGTGGTGTTCCACTTCGGATCGACCCCGGTCGAGGTGATCGGCACCGACCGCGCGGAGGCCGTCAAGGTGCGCACCGGCGTGCACACCACGACTCTCGCGTGCGACACCGTCATCACCGCAATCGGTTTCGAGTCGGCCGTAAACGACGACCTCGACCTGACGCTGTACCGCGACGCCGATCCGGGAGAGGATTTTCTTGCTCCGGGCCTGTACCGCACCGGGTGGCTGCACAGTTCCACCGGAGCGCTTCCCGAGATGCGGGCCCGTGCCCGGGCGTTGGCGGCCCGAATCCGCCGCGATCATGCCGGTCACCATCCGGCCCGTCCGGGTCTGGTGGCAATCCCTTACGAAGTGATCGACCGGACAGTCGATTTCGACGGCTGGATGCGGATCGACGAGGCGGAGGTCGCCTCGGCCTCGCCCGGCCGCATCCGGCAGAAGGTCCGCGAGGTCGACGCGATGCTGGCGTTGGCCCGCACCGTGCCGGCCGAATCGGTCTGCTGAGACGGCAGGCCTGCAGTGAACCCGAGAATCACCCGAACACCCGAGATGGAGTGTGGAGAATCATGACCGACGTAACTGTCCTGTTCGGAACCGAGACCGGCAACGCCGAGATGGTCGCCGACGACATCGCTTCTGCCCTGGGGGAATTCGATATCGAGGCCACCGTGGTGGGGATGGAGGACTTCGACGTCGCAGATCTGGCCGCCTCCGGCACGGTCGTGCTCGTCACCTCCACCTACGGAGAGGGTGAACTGCCGGCGACGACCCAGCCCTTCTTCGATGCGATGAAGGCGGCCGAGCCTGACCTCACGGGTCTGCGGTTCGGGGCCTTCGGCCTCGGCGACAGCACCTACGACACCTACAACAACGCGATCGACATCCTCGTCGGTGCGGTGACAGACGCAGGAGCGACACAGGTCGGCGCAACGGGCCGGCACGATGCCGCGTCCTTCCAGCCGGCGGACGGACCCGTGGCCGAGTGGGCCAAACAGTTCGCCGAAGCCCTCTCTGATCGAACTCGACGAGGAGGACATGAGATGACCGCTGCGTCCATCGATCGCGAGCTCGTGCCGTGGTCGGATCCCGAATTCAGGAACAACCCCTATCCCTGGTATAGGCGACTGCAACAGGACCATCCGGTGCACAAGCTGGAGGACGGCACCTACCTGGTGTCCCGGTACGCCGACGTGAGTCATTTCGCGAAACTGCCCATCATGAGCGTCGAACCCGGATGGGCCGACGCCGGGCCCTGGGCGGTCGCGAGCGACACCGCGCTGGGTTCGGATCCCCCGCATCACACCGTGTTGCGCCGGCAGACCAACAAGTGGTTCACGCCGAAACTGGTGGACGGCTGGGTCAGGACCACCCGTGAGCTGGTCGGCGACCTGCTCGACGGTGTCGAGGCCGGTCAGGTGATCGAGGCCAGGCGCGACCTCGCCGTCGTCCCCACCCACGTCACGATGGCACGCGTCCTACAACTACCCGAAGACGATGCCGACGCCGTGATGGAGGCGATGTTCGAGGCGATGCTGATGCAAAGCGCGGAGCCCGCGGACGGCGATGTCGACCGGGCTGCAGTCGCTTTCGGCTATCTGAGTGCGCGCGTCGCCGAGATGCTCGAGGACAAGCGGGTGAACCCGGGCGACGGCCTGGCCGATTCGTTGCTCGACGCCGCCCGCGCCGGGGAGATCACCGAGAGCGAGGCTATCGCCACGATTCTGGTGTTCTATGCCGTGGGGCACATGGCCATCGGGTACCTGATCGCCTCGGGTATCGAACTGTTCGCTCGTCGGCCCGAGGTTTTCACCGCATTCCGCAACGACGAGTCAGCACGTGCGGCGATCATCAACGAGATGGTCCGGATGGACCCGCCACAACTGTCTTTCCTGCGGTTTCCTACCGAGGACGTGGAGATCGGCGGTGTGCTCATCGAGGCCGGATCGCCCATCCGCTTCATGATCGGTGCGGCCAATCGCGACCCCGAGGTCTTCGATGACC
This sequence comes from Rhodococcus sp. YH1, assembly GCF_009939605.1. Lineage (NCBI taxonomy): Bacteria > Bacillati > Actinomycetota > Actinomycetes > Mycobacteriales > Nocardiaceae > Rhodococcus > Rhodococcus sp. YH1. Next base: position 12,580 of record NZ_WVTE01000289.1, read on the forward strand.
CGGATGTCTTCGACCACACCCGCCCGCCTGCGGCCAGCCGCAACCTGTCGTTCGGTCTGGGGCCGCATTCCTGTGCGGGACAGATCATCTCGCGTGCCGAGGCAACGACTGTCTTCGCCGTGCTGGCCGAACGGTACGAGCGGATCGAGTTGGCCGAGGAACCCACCGTGGCGCACAACGATTTCGCCCGGCGCTACCGAAAACTGCCGATCGTCCTGTCCTGAAAACCGATCCGATCTCACCTGCCCGCGACCCGCGGGCAGCTCGATCCACCCGAGAGGAATCATCATGTCCGACACGCTCGCGTCCGCTGCCGCGGTCCTTCAGAAGTTCTCCCTGGACACCTTCGACGGCCTGGAGTGGGAGGTGATGGGTGTCGCGGAAGGCGGCCGAGGGGCTGCTCGCCCAGGTGCGCGACGCGGTCGACAGGGGTGCGACCCTGCACGTCGGTGGAGAGCTCGCCGAGCACGGATGGTTCACCCCGGCAGTCCTGACCGGGGTCACCCCGGACATGCGCGCTTACCGTGAGGAGCTGTTCGGCCCGGTCGCCGTCGTCTATTCGGTGTCCGACGACGACGAGGCGGTCGCTCTCGCGAACGACGTCCCGTTCGGGCTCGGGGGTGCTGTCTTCTCGAGCGACGAGCAGCGGGCGATCGCGGTCGCGTCGCGACTCGAGGTGGGTATGGCCAATGTGAACACCTCGGCCGGCGAAGGCGCCGACGTGCCGTTCGGCGGAACCAAGCGTTCCGGCTTCGGGCGGGAACTCGGACCGCTCGGCATCGGCGAATTCGTCAACCGGCGCGTCTTCTACGTGCAGCGGTGACCTTCCCGCGGGCCCGCGCGTCGACGCAGCGGGGTCTGCGCCCGCTCGCCGCACGACGGTGACCGGTCGGCGCGCGGCCCGCGGAACAGGTGTCGTGTCGATCGTCACATGACTAACCTCTAACCGGGACACGGCACATCCGATGATGTGCCGCCCGAGGACGACGGCGTCAGGGCGAAGGGCGGATCAGCGATGGGACGATACGACGAGGCGTTCACACGGGCGACCGAGGACCGTGAGGGTTTCTGGCTCGACGCGGCGTCCGCGATCGACTGGACGGTCACTCCGACGCGGGCGCTCGACGACTCCGCCGCCCCGTTCTACCGGTGGTTTCCCGACGGCGAACTCAACACCTGCCACAACGCCCTGGACCGTCATGTCGCCGCGGGCCAGGGCGAGCGGACGGCCCTGATCTGGGACTCGGCGATGGTCGGCGAGGTCCGCCGCTACACCTATGCCGAGCTCCTGGACGAGGTGTCGCGGTTCGCCGGGGCACTCGCCGCCCACGGCGTGGGCGCGGGTGACCGCGTCGTGATCTACATGCCGATGATCCCCGAGGCCGCCATCGCGATGCTGGCCTGCGCGCGGATCGGGGCCGTGCACTCGGTGGTGTTCGGCGGCTTCGCCGCACCGGAACTGGCCGCCCGCATCGACGACGCGGAGCCGGTCGCCGTCGTCACCGCCTCCGGTGGGCTCGAACCGGGCCGTGCCGTGGAGTACCTGCCGATGGTCGCCAAGGCCGTCGAACTGTCGTCGGCCTCCCCGGCGACGATCATCGTCAAGGATCGCCCCGAGATCGCGGGCAGCGCCGCCGATCACGACGGCTGGCTGGACTGGGACGAGGTGACGCAGGTTGCCGAGCCCGCGGAGCCGGTGCCGGTGGCGGCGACCGATCCGCTCTACATCCTCTACACCTCCGGAACCACGGGTAAACCCAAGGGGGTGGTCCGCGACAACGGCGGTCACGCGGTGGCCCTGACGTGGTCGATGACGAACATCTACGACATCGCCGCGGGTGACGTCTGGTGGACCGCATCCGACGTGGGCTGGGTCGTCGGGCACTCCTACATCGTGTACGCCCCGCTGCTCGTCGGGGCGACGACGGTGATGTACGAGGGCAAGCCCGTGGGGACCCCCGACGCCGGCGCCTTCTGGCGGGTCGTCGCCGATCATCGGGTGAAGGCGCTGTTCACCGCGCCGACCGCGATCCGCGCGATCCGCAAGGCCGACCCGGAGGCCGCCGAGTTGGCCGCCCACGACGTGTCGTCGTTGCAGACCCTGTTCGCGGCCGGTGAGCGCCTCGACCCGGACACGTTCACCTGGGCATCGAGGATTCTCGGGGTGCCGGTCGTCGACCACTGGTGGCAGACCGAGACCGGATGGGCGATCGCCGCGAATCTGCGTGGGCTGGAACCGATGCCGATCAAGGCCGGATCGCCCACGGTGCCGGTCCCGGGTTTCCGGGTCGGGGTCGTCGACGCCGAGGGCAAGATCGTGGGCGCCGGCGAGGAGGGCAACATCGTCATCCGACTGCCACTGCCACCGGGCACCCTGGCCGGACTGTGGCGCGACGAGGAGCGTTACCGCAAGTCCTACCTCGCAGCGTTCGACGGTTACTACCTCACCGGGGACTCCGGATACGTCGACGCCGACGGTTACGTCTTCGTGCTCGGGCGTTCCGACGACGTGATCAACGTTGCCGGACACCGGCTCTCGACCGGCAGTATCGAGGCCGTCGTGGCGTCGCATCCGGCGGTCGCCGAATGTGCGGTCATCGGCATCCACGACGATCTCAAGGGGCAGCGACCGAGTGGGTATGTGGTGCTGAAGTCCGGTGTCGAGATCGAGGCCGACACCCTGCGCAGCGAGCTCGTGGCCAAGGTGCGCAACGAGATCGGTGCGGTCGCGACCTTCCGCGACGTGACCGTGGTGCCGGCACTGCCCAAGACCCGATCGGGCAAGATCCTGCGGAAGACGATGCGGCAGATCGCCGACCACGAGGAGTACACGGTCCCGTCGACCATCGAGGACCCCGACGTGCTGACCGCACTGGCCGAACAGCTCAAGGGCTGACGGGCGCACAACATGAGCGACCGCGCCCTCCGCATCGCGATAGCCGTCGTACCCTTCGTCGGGTTGGTCGGCACGATCATCACGACGGTGATCGACGCGCTGTCCCCAGGCGGCGATCTCGGCCGGGATCTGCTCGAGAACTCGGTGCTGTGGATGATCGGCGTGCAGGGCTGGATGACCGGTTGCGGTCACATGTTCTTCGGCGAGCCGATCGCCGAATCGATCGGGTGGCAGCCGAGGACGCCGTGGCAGTGGGAGGTCGGGCTGGCCAGCCTGGCGACCGGCGTCCTGGGTGTGATCGCGTCGGGGTTCGACGACGACTTCACACTGGCCACGATCATCGCCTTCGCGGTGTTCTACCTGGGGGCCGCCGTCGGGCACGTCCGGGAGATGGTGACCAGACGGAACTTCAAGGCGGGCAACGCCGGTCCGATCTTCGTCTTCGACGTGCTGGTACCGGTGTACCTGTTCGTCTTGTATGCCGTCGTGACGTAGCGGAGACTTGGCGGGTGCACGCAGACCAGCACGGCGAGCTGCCCGTCGACCCCGATGAGCGTCCGCCGCATCTTCGCGCCCGGGCGCTCGTCTGGGTGTTCGCCGGCGGGCTGTGCGGCACCGGCCTGCGGTACTTGGCCGAGCAGACCTTCCCGGCGGTCGACGGGCAATGGCCGTGGGCGACCTTCGGCGTCAACATCGCGGGCGCGTTCATCCTCGGCGCGCTGCTGGAAGTCCTTGCGCGACTGGGCCCCGACGACGGGTGGCGTCAGCGGGTGCGACTGTTCGGCGGTACCGGCATCTGCGGTGCGTTGACGACGTACAGCGCATTCGCCCTCGAGATCACAGATCTCGCACGGGCTTCGGCGGTGGTGACCGCGTTTGCCTATGCGGTGGTCAGCGTCGTGCTCGGGGTGTTGGGGGTCGGGGAGCAGATTGACGAAATCCGGCGCTAAGGGGCAATCGCCGAGCGACCTTGCGCTGTAGGTGATTTCATGTCGTCGTGACTGATGAGGGCGGCTATGGCCGGTTCGGTGCGTTGTCTCGGCAGGAGCTGGAGCGTTACTGCTACTTGGATGACGAGGACCGGCGGCTGATCGCTGCGCGGCGGCGCGACTACAACCGTCTGGGGTTCGCGGTGCAGGTGGTGACGGTGCGTCACCTGGGAATGTTCCTGGCTGATCCGCTGGATGTCCCGCCCGCGTTGATCGAGTATCTGGCCGAGCAGTTGGAGATCTCCGATCCGTCGATGGTGAAGCGGTACACCGATCGGGAGAAGACCAAGCTCGAACACGCCTGGGAAATCCAGCAGGTGTACGGACTCAAGCCGTTCGGCGAGATGGAGTCGGAGCTCACGTCGTGGATCGTCGACCAGGCGTGGATGACCGGCGACGGACCGAAGGCGATCTTCGGCGACGCAGTGACATGGCTGCGGAAGCGTCAGGCGCTGCTGCCGGGGATCACCACGTTGGAGCGGCTGATCGGCGACGGCCGCAACGCGGCGGACGCCCGGTTGTGGCGCCAGCTCGGCGAGCAGCTGACCTCGGAGTCCGCGTCTGCCTTGTTGCGGCTGCTGGAGGTTCCTGCGGAGGGCGGGCAGAAGGTCAGCGAGCTGGAGCGGCTGCGCAAGGGCGTGTTCAAGGCGTCGTCGAAGGGGATGCTCGCGGCGCTGCGCAGGGTTGTCGACCTGCAAGCGGTCGGGGTGGACAGCATCGACGTGAGGGCGATCCCGCCGCGTCGGTTGACGGGGTTGGCGACCTACGGGTTGGCGAGCAAGGCCGCCGCGCTGCGGCGGCTGCCCACGCGTGAGCAGCGCTTGGCGGTGCTGGCCGCGACGGTCGTTGTGTTGAGCGCGCGGGCGGTCGACGACGTGTTGGAGACCTTCGACATGTTGATGACGACGAAGCTTCTGTCCAAGGCCGAGCGGGAGTCTCGCGAGGAGAAGCTGCGTCGCTATCCGAGGGTGTCACGCAACGCAGGCAAGCTCGCGGCAGCGGTGAAGGTGCTGCTGGAGATGGTCGAGGTCAACCAGGACGTCGGGCTGGGCGTGGTGTTGGACATGATCGAGAAGACCGTCACCCGGGCCGAGTTGCGGCACGCGGTCCAGGCGGTCGACGAGCTGGTGCCCGCCGACGACGCGGAGCTGGATGGGCAGCGGTTGATCGAGTTGGCCGGCAAGTTCGCCACGGTCCGCCCGTTCCTGTCGATGCTGATGGACACGATCGAGTTCGGCGCGACCAGTGACGGCGCCGCCGTCCTGGCGGCAATGAAGACCCTCGCCGAGCTGCTGACATCCAGGTCGTCGGGCAAGATCCCGGCAAACCTGCTGGACGCCCGCAAGGTCGACCACGACTTGATCGTCGGCGCGTGGAAGCGCTTGATCTACACGCCGGGCCGACCGGAGGGCACCGTCGACCGGAACTCCTACACGATCTGCGTGTTGGAACAGTTCCACCGACACCTCAAGCACCGCAGCATCTTCGCGGTGCGTTCGTCGCGGTGGCGCGACCCGCGGGCGCACCTGCTGGCAGGCGAAGCCTGGGAGGCTGCGCGTGACGCCGGCATGAACGCGCTGGGCCTGCCCGCCGCGCCGACGCAGCTGCTGACCGATCGCGCGACGGCGTTGGAGACCGCTTATCGGGAGTTGGCCGCACGGCTGGGCGAGGACACCCCAGCCAGCATCGACGCCGACGGCAAACTGCACGTCGCCGCGCTGGACGCCAAGGCCGAGCCCGCGTCGCTGGTCGACCTGCGCCGCCGGGTGGAGGCGATGATCCCGCGTGTGGACCTGCCGGAACTGGTCACGGAGGTGATGAGCTGGCATCCCGGTTTCACCGAGGCGTTCACCCACACCTCGGGCAACGAGGCCCGCGTCGCCGACCTCGGCTTGTCGGTGGCGGCCGTGCTCTGTTCCTATGCGATGAACGTCGGGTTCAAACCGGTGACAACGCCTGGTGTCGACGCCCTGACCAGGGATCGGCTGCTGCACGTCGACCAGTGCTACGTGCGGGCCGAGACCATCGAGGCGGCCAACGCCGTGCTGGTCGACGCCCAGGCCGACATCCCCCTGGCCCAAGCGTGGGGCGGCGGGCTGGTCGCCTCGGTGGACGGGATGCGGTTCGTGGTGCCCGTGCGCACCCATAACGCCCGCCCGAACCCGAAGTACTTCGGCCGGAAACTGGGCATCACCTGGTTGAACATGCTCAACGACCAGTCCGCCGGGCTGGCAGGCAAGGTGCTGCGCGGAACACCTCGCGATTCGCTGCACACCATCGACGTGATCGTGTCCCAGCACGGCGGGCGGATTCCGGAGGTCATCATCACCGACACCGGGTCGTATTCCGACATCGTGTTCGGACTGCTGCATCTGATCGGCCGCCAGTACCGGCCGCAGCTGGCGAACCTGCCCGATCAGCGGTTGTGGCGCATCGACGCCCGAGCCGACTACGGGCCGCTGGACAAGGCGGCGCGCGGGGTGATCGACACCGCCAAGATCGCCGCGCACTGGGAGGACATGTGCCGGATCGCGGTGTCGATCCACTCCGGTGAGGTGTCGGCGCACGAGGTCACCAGGATGATCTCCCGCGACGGGCAGCCGACCGCGTTGGGCCAGGCCATCGCCCATTTCGGGCGGATCTTCAAGACCCTGCACATCCTGCGCCTGGCCGACGACGAACCTTACCGGCGCGAGGGCAAGGCCCAGTCCAATCTCGTCGAGGGTCGTCACGACCTGGCGCGCACGATCTATCACGGCCGCAAGGGCGAGATGACCCGCGCCTACTACGAGGGCATGGAAGACCAGCTCTCGGCGCTGGGATTGGTGCTCAATTGCGTCGTCGTGTGGAACACCGTCTACGAGAACCGCGCCCTCGCCGCGCTGCGAGCCGGCGGATACCCGGTGCTCGACACCGATGTCGAGCGATTGTCGGCGTTCGTGCGCGCCCACATCGGCATCGACGGGCACTACAGCTTCCACCTGCCCGACCCCAGCGGAGTTCACCGACCGCTGCGCGACCCGGACGCCGACGACGACGAGTAGCGCGAGTCGAAGGGTGGCGGATGACCGCTCAGGACCTGACGACGCATGTCGGCGGAAGTCTCTCCTGAGCCGCGAAACAGGCCACGGCCTGCACCTCTACCTCCGACCTGACCCAACAAACTACCGCTAGATTACGGTCACGGAGAGCGTCAGTTTGTCGCTGTGCGGCACGCCCGTCCGGTCGAGGAAGTCACACATGTCATCGATCATCGGCTGCATGAGCAGCTGCCCCAGCTGACGAACCATCAGCCCGATGACCTGTGAGGACTCGGATCGCCGTGTCGAGGTCTTGCCCGAATAGCGGAGTTTGGAGATCTCTCTGCGACTCAGGTCGGTCAGCCGCTCGAGTAACTCGCTCTTTCCCTGCGGATCGAGCACAGCGCGCCGGATGTAGTTCACCACCGTCGGATGCGTCGCGAGCATGTGCCGCACCGCCTCGTCTCGAGCGGCGGCGACCTGCGCTGGGGCGCCCTCGTCCGGCACAGAGGCGATCGCCAGAGCGTAATAGTCGACGACCAGTTGCTCGACGGCGACGCGTAGCCCGTCCTTGGTCTTGAAGTGGTGCTGCACCAATCCCACGGCGACCCCGGCGGCGGCGGCGACGGCGCGCATCGAGACGCGATCCTCGCCGCGCTCGGCGTAGAGGTCGAGCGCGGCGTTGCGAATGCGGGCCTTCGCGGTGAGGTCCTCGTCACTGGCGCGGGGGTCGGTCACAGAAATTGCCTCCTATCAGAGAAAAAAGCATACACCCTTGACATTAGACAGTACATGCGCATTAATGGCTATACATCAGTATAGTCAAAAAGGGGTTGATGATGTCGCAGTCGAGTTCGCTGCAGGGCGTGCAGGTGGTGTCGCTCGCGATCAATCTGCCGGGCCCGCTCGCCGCCGCGCGGCTACGGGCGCTGGGCGCCACCGTCACCAAGATCGAACCGCCGGCCGGCGACCCGCTGCGGGCCGTGGCGCCGACGTGGTACGACGAGCTCACTGTGGGCCAGCGGGTCGTGACCCTCGACCTCAAGGACCCCGCTGATCGGGCGGTGGCGGCGCGCGAGCTGTCGCGTGCCGACCTGATGCTCACCGCCATGCGCCCCTCGGCGCTGGTCAAGCTCGGCCTGGACGAGTTGACCGCGGCGAATCCGCACCTGTCGCATATCGAGATCGTCGGGCACGACGGGATCGCGGCGGAGCAGCCCGGCCATGACCTGACGTACCAGGCCCTGCACGGCACTCTCCAGCCGCCGACGATGCCGACCGTCCCGGTGGCCGACCTGCTCGGCGCCGAGCGCGCCGTGTCCGCGGCCCTGCTCGCCCTGCGCGTGGCCGCGGAGTCCGGCGTGGGACACCGCGAGCGGGTCGTCCTCGAACAGGCGGCCGCCGACGCCGGCGCCGCAGTTCGGCACGGTCTGATGGGAGCGGGCGCGCCGCTCGGCGGGGCGCATCCCGGTTACCGGATCTACTCCAGCTCCGACGGCCACGTCGCGCTGGCCGCGCTCGAGCCGCACTTCTGGGAGCGCGCCCGCGCCGGTCTCGGTGTCGAGGGCACCCAGGAGGAGCTCGAGCAGACGTTTCTTTCCAAGCCGACGCGCGAATGGGAGGAGGTCGCGAAGCGCCTCGACATTCCCCTGATCGGAATCCGCGATTCGGCACCCCGTAATTCAGCACAAGGAGCTTTGTCATGAGTGTTCGCGAGGCCGTTATCGTCGGCGCGGTCCGGACCCCGGTCGGCCGTCGCGGAGGGATCCTCAGCGCATGGCATCCGGTGGACCTGCTCGGGCAGACGCTGCGGGAGCTTGTGGCCCGCGCCGGCGTCGACCCCGCCGCGATCGAGGACGTCATCACCGGCTGCGTCATCCAGCACGATGTCCAGTCGGGCAATCTCGGCCGCCACGCGGTGCTCGCCGCCGGGCTGCCCGAGTCGGTCCCCGCGGTGACGATCGACCGCCAGTGCGGTTCAGGGCAGCAGGCGGTCAGCTTCGCCGCCCAGGCGGTGATGGCGGGTTCCCACGACCTGGTGATCGCCTGCGGCGTCGAGTCGATGTCACGGGTGCCGATGCCTCCGGCGTTCCTGCCCGGCGCGCCGCTCGGCCCGCAGTACAGCCCGCGCGAACTCGACCGCTACGACGGTGGGCTGATGGCGCAGGGCCCGTCGTCGGAGCTGATGAACGAGAGGTTCGACCTGAGCCGAGCGGCGTTGGACGCGTTCAGCGCTCGCAGCCACGAGCGGGCGCACGCCGCGACGCGGGCCGGGAAGTTCCGCGACCAGATGGTGCCGATCACCGCCGACCCCGACGACCCGACCGGTCCGGTCATCGACTCGGACGAGGGCATCCGCGAGCACATCGACCCCGCCAAGATGGCGAGCCTGAAAGCCGTGTTCGGCGCCGACGGGCGGACCACGGCGGCCAACTCCTCGCAGATCAGCGACGGCGCGGCCGCGCTGCTGATCGCCGACCGCGAGTACGCCGAGCGCAACGGCCTCATCCCACGCGCCCGGTTCCGCGCGCTGTCGGTCGCCGCCGCCGACCCGATCATCCAGTTCACCGCGATCCTCGACGCCGCCCACAAGGCGCTCGGCCGAAGCGGGTTGGCCGTCGAGGAGATCGACCTGTTCGAGGTCAACGAGGCCTTCGCCGGTGTGCCGCTGATCTTCCAACGGGAATTCGGCGTCCCGGACGACAAGCTGAACGTCAACGGCGGCTCCGTCGCCCTCGGCCACCCGCTGGGCTCGACCGGAGCCCGGATGCTCACCGACCTGCTCTGCGAACTCGAACGCTCCGGCAAGAGGTTCGGCTTGCAGACCGTCTGCGAGGCCACCGGCACCGCGAACGCCACCATCATCGAACGCATCTGAGGACGTCATGAGCCACGAGATCGTGAGGGGCCTGCCCTCCACCCACGGCGACCACTATCAACTCAACACCACCACCATCATCCGGCACGCCGCGCGCACCTATCCCGAGCAGGAGATCGTGTACCGCACCGCGGACGGCGGCTGGGACCGGTACACCTACGCCGATGCCTACGCGCGAATCCAACGAAGTGCCAATGCACTTCGCTCGATCGGCGTCGGGCCGGGCGATGTGGTCGGGATCCTCGACTGGAACAGCAAGCGGCACTACGAGCTGTACTGGGCGATTCCCGGCCTCGCTGCCGTGATGTTGCAGATGAACCTGCGTTTGGCGCCAGAGGATCTCGCTTACGTCACCGGACACAGTGATGCATCGGTGGTCCTCATCGACGAGTCGCTGCTTCCGGTTGCCGAGGCGCTGGCACCGCATACGCCGAACGTGAAGACGTGGGTGGTGATGACCGATAAGCCGCTGGCCGACATCACCACCACGCTCCCGCACGCGGTGCACTGGGAGGACCTGCTCGCGGACGCCGGCCCGGAGATCGACTGGCCGGTCATCGACGAAACCTCCTCCTACAGCGCGTGTTACACCACCGGCACCACCGGCAGGCCCAAGGGCATCTACTACTCGCATCGCGGCATCTACCTGCACACCCTCGCCGAGGTCGCCGGACTCGGGATGAGCAGCGACGATGCCGTCATGCTCATCACGCCGATGTTCCACGGCCAGGGCTGGGGCCTACCCCAGGCGGCCGCCTACAGTGCCGCAAAAATCGTGCTGCCCGGTCGCTACATCGCCGAGGACACATCCGTCCTCGTGGACGCGATGATCGCGGAGCAAGTCACCGTCGCAAACGGTGCGCCGGCGATCTTCCAGCCCATGATGAACTACATCAAGACGCTTGCGGTCGCACCGGACTTCTCCCGCGCGCGGCTGCTGTCCGGTGCCACCGAGCCGCCGCTGTCGCTGATGCGCGACTTCCACGACATCACTGGAGCCGACGTCATCCACGCCTACGGCGCCACCGAGACCACCCCTCTGGTCGCGGTGAACCGGGGACTGAAGCCCTCGCTGCGCGGTGTGATCTCGGACGAGGAGAAGTGGGATCTCAAGCGTAAGCAGGGTTTGCCGGTCAACGGCATCGACATCCGGATCGTCGACGCGGAAGGCAACGATCTCCCGCACGACGGCACGAGTCAGGGTGAAGTGCTGCTGCGCGGACCGTGGATCATCGAGCGCTATCACAAGCTCGACGACGACGCCGACAAGTTCCTCGACGGGTATTGGCGTAGCGGCGATGTCGGGACCATCGACCCGAATGGTTACTTGAAGATCACCGACCGGATCAAGGACGTGGTCAAGTCGGGTGGCGAATGGATTTCCTCCATCGACATGGAGAACGCACTCGTTGCCCATCCGAAGATCGCCGAGGCGGCCGTCATCGGCGTCCCGCACCCGAAGTGGCAGGAGCGTCCAGTAGCACTCGTCGTGACGACCGACGGGCAGGAACTTCCACTGTCGGAGATCCACGAATTGCTCGCCGATGCATTCGCCAAATGGCAATTGCCCGAGACCGTCCTGTATCTGGACCAGCTGCCCCGCACCAGCGTCGGCAAGCTCGACAAGAAGGCCATGCGCGCCGCGCACACCAACGTCTACGAGGACGTCCGATGAACCCCGACAACGCCCCGCTACGCACGGCCCGCGACAGCCACCTCCTGATCCTGGAGATCAACCGGCCCAAGGCTCGCAACAGTCTGAACGAGGCGGTGCTCACCGCCTTGAACACCGAGCTCGTCGCGGCTCGGCACGACGACGAGATCCGTGCCATCGTGCTCACCGGCGCCGGCGGGATCTTCTGCGCCGGAGCCGACATCACCAATTTCGACGCCATTCGCGACCAGTCGCTGCTCGGCGATCGAGCCGCGCTGGGCGGCACCATCTGGGCCGACCTGGGCCGATTCCCGAAGCCGGTCCTCGCTGCGGTCGAGGGCCTCGCACTCGGCGGCGGCTGCGAGTTGGCGCTTGCCTGCGACATCGTCATCGCCGGCGAATCCGCCAAGTTCGGTGTCCCGGAGGTGAAGCTCGGCGTGATCCCGGGCGGCGGCGGAACCCAGCGCCTGATTCAGGCCGTCGGCAAGTCCAAGGCGATGGCCCTACTGCTCACCGGCGACTTCCTGTCCGCACAGCGGGCGTGCGCGGCCGGCATCGTCGCCGAGACCGTCCCGGACGGCACCGCCCTCGAAGCGGCGGTCGCCATGGCGCAGCGGATCGCCGCCAACTCACCGCTCGCGGTGGCGCTGGCCAAGGATGCCGCCCTCCAGGCCCTGGAAACCTCTCTGGCGCAAGGACTCGAGCACGAGAAGCGCAACTTTCACGTTGCCATCCATTCCGCCGACAGCCGCGAGGGCCAGGCCGCGTTCCTCGCCAAGCGCGCCCCCGAATTCACCGGAAAGTAGGACCGATCATGAGCGAGCTGTTCCCCGATTACCGCTCCCCGTGGGAGACCGACGATCAGGCGCTGCTGCGTAAGCACGCCGCCGAGTTCTTCCGCAAGGAAGCCACCCCGAACCAGGACCGTTGGGCCGCGCAGCACCAGGTCGACCGCGAGTTCTGGACCAAGGCCGGCGCCGCGGGACTGCTGTGCCTCGACATCGCCGAAGAATACGGCGGCGGGGGCGGCAACTTCGGCCACGAGGCGATCGTGCAGCAGGAGATCGCCTACGCCCACGACACCGCGTTCGGCTTCGCCGTGCACTCGACGATCGTCGCGCACTACATCGCCGCCTATGCCACCGAGGACCAGAAGAAGCGCTGGCTATCGAAATGTGCGAGCGGTGAGAGCGTCCTCGCCATTGCGATGACCGAACCCGGCACCGGCTCGGACCTGCAGGCCGTACGGACCACCGCGGTTCGCGACGGCGGCCACTACGTGATCAACGGCTCGAAGACGTTCATCTCGAACGCGTCGCACTGCGACCTGCTCGTCATCGTCGCCAAAACGGACCCGAGCCAAGGTTCCAAGGGTATCTCGCTGCTCGTCGCGGAGACGGAGAATCTTCCGGGGTTCGAGCGTGGGCGGGTGCTGGACAAGATCGGCCAGCACGGCCAGGACACCCGCGAGTTGTCGTTCACCGACATGCGGGTGCCGGCAGCGAATCTGCTCGGCGGCGTCGAGGGGCAGGGCTTCTACCAGCTGATGGGTCAGCTGCAGCGTGAGCGGCTGATCCTCGGTGTCGGCGGTGTCGCGGTGGCCGAGGCCGCGGTGGCGGAGAGCATCAGGTACGCCAAGGAACGTCACGCCTTCGGCAAGCCGATCCTGAACTTCCAGAACACGAAGTTCGTACTCGCCGAGTGCAAGACCGACGTGCTGGCCGGCAAGACCCTGATGGACCACTGCATCCAGCGTCACCTCGACGGCACCCTCGACGCGGCGACCGCGTCGATGGCCAAGCTGTGGGGCAGCGACAAGCAGTGCGAGATCGTCGACCGCTGCCTGCAGGTCTTCGGTGGCTACGGCTACATGATGGAGTACCCGATCGCGCAGATGTACGCCGCTTCCCGCGTGCAGAAGATCTACGGCGGCACCAACGAGATCATGAAGGAACTCATCGGCCGCGCCTTATGAGGTTGACCTTCGCGCAGTGACACCACTGCGTCAGTCACACCTCACTTTGTCAAAAACCCGATGTTCTCAACCTATTTCGTCAGGAGTATTCATGCATATCACCGGAACCAACGCACTCGTCACCGGCGGAGCCTCGGGCCTCGGACTGGCCACCGTCACCGCCCTCGCCAAGTCGGGCGCCCGGGTAATCGCCGTCGACCTGCCCACCGCGAACACGGATGCGCTGGCTGCTCTCGGCGACACCGTGGAATTCGCTCCGGCGGATGTCACCGACGAGGCCGCGGTCACCGAGGCGGTCGAGCGCGCCAACGCGGAGTCCTCACTGCGAATCACCGTGAACTGCGCCGGCATCGGCAACGCCGTCAAGACCGTCGGTAAGAACGGACCGTTCCCGCTGGCCGAATTCGAGAAGATCGTCAAGGTCAACCTGACCGGAACCTTCAACGTCATCCGCCTCGCCGCGCACGCGATGTCGCAGAACGAGCCCGTCGACGGCGAGCGCGGCGTGATCGTCAACACCGCCTCGGTCGCGGCCTTCGACGGGCAGATCGGACAGGCCGCGTACTCGGCATCGAAGGGCGGGATCGTCGGCGCCACCCTGCCGATCGCCCGCGACCTGGCGTCGCTGCTGATCCGGGTGAACACCATCGCGCCCGGCCTGTTCAAGACCCCGCTGCTGGGCACGCTGCCCGAGGCGGCTCAGATTTCGCTGGGACAGCAGGTGCCGCACCCGAACCGGCTCGGCGACCCCGCCGAGTACGCGCAGCTGGTCGAGGCGATCGTGACCAACCCGATGCTCAACGGCGAAACCATCCGCCTCGACGGCGCGATCCGCATGGCGCCGCGGTGAAACCCGTCGGCGTGCAGGTGGGATCGCACCATGAGCACACACGCCTTGTATACGCCGAGGACCTGGGCATCGGCCAGCGTTTCGACTTG
>NZ_WVTE01000290.1:0-16514 GCF_009939605.1 Rhodococcus sp. YH1
TTCCGGAGTCGCCCATCTCCGGAACGACCATCGCGGCAGGACGACTCACGAGTTACGGCAGATAGTACGCTACTATCTGCCGTAAATCCTTAGCGCCGGATTTCGAGAATCTGCTCCCCGACCCCCGAAGCCGGCCGCCTCGAGACGATCGTAGAAATCCTTGTCCTGCTCGCGAATCCGGTCGTACACCGGTACCTGGAACTCGTGCATGATCCGGTAGGGGAGCGACGCGAACGTCAGGTCGGCCTTCTTCGTCGTCATCCCGGCGGCGACGGCCTCCTCGCTGTACAGGTCGCCGAGAGCGATGGAGCGCAGTGAGTCGGATCTGACGATGTGGGTGGACGACCGCTGGACCATCGTGGCGTCGACCCCGTTGTCGACGAGGGCTTTACAGATGTCGTGCGCCGAGTTGTTGGAGCCGATGACGACGACTTTCTTGCCGATGTAATCGTCAGGACCGGGGTGGGCGCTGGAGTGATGCTGTTCCCCGGCGAAGATGTCCTGCCCGGGCACCTCGGGGATGGCGGGCTTGCCGGACATTCCCGTGGCCAGGACGAGCTGCGTGGGATGCAACGTCCTCGCCTCACCGTCACGGTCGATCTCGACGGTCCAGCGGGCCGAGTTGTCGTCGTAGGTCGCCGAGAGGCAGGTGGTTCTGCTCCAGTACGGCACCTCCATGACCTTGGTGTAGAACTCGAGCCAGTCCCCGATCTTGTCCTTCGGCGCGAACACCGGCCAATTGTCGGGGAACGGCAGGTAGGGGAGGTGGTCGTACCAGACCGGGTCGTGAAGGCACAGCGACTTGTAGCGCTTTCGCCACTGGTCGCCCGGTCGATCGTGGCGGTCGACGACGATCGACGGCACGCCGAGTTGCCGGAGGCGCGCGCCGAGGGCGATGCCGCCCTGCCCACCACCGATGACCAGGACGTAGGGCTGTAACCCTCGCCCGAGTTCGCGCTCCTCGTCGGCTTTCTTCTCCGCCCACGAACGGGTGTCCGGGTCGGAGCCGTGCACCGCCCCCAGCACGCGTCCGGCGCCGCGTGGCTCCTCGTGGCCCTTGAGCTCCTGCAACGTCGTGAGCAGTGTCCAGGCCTTGTCCTGGCCGTCGGCGGCATCGGGTCGGAGTCGAAGGTGGCCCTCGCACCGTCCCACGGCTGTTTCGAACGAGATGAAGGCCGACACCACTCCGTCTCCGTCGTCGGATGCCGGTTCGGTCGTGCTGAAGCCGGACGGGCGGGTCTCGGCGAGTCGAGCGGTGAGCATGTCGGCGATCTGCTCATGCCCCTCGACCGTCTTGATGTTCCAGGTGAACGCCGTGAGATCACGCCAGTAGCTGTCGGTCAGGAAAGCGCTCGTCGCCCGTCCGACGTCGAGCGCCGCGAGTGCCGACTCGAACTCCGACAGCCATGTGTCGATCCGCTGTTGCGCGGAGTTGTCGATGCCGAGGGTCGGCTCCAGTGTCTGGGTCATAAGGTCTCCTTCTTCGTGCAGAGCGTCCGCGGATGGTGATGCGGACCACAATGTGGTGACCACAGGAGACGCCCCGGCCGCGTGGGGCGGCAAGGGTTGCACGGGGTTGCGAGGGCGCCCCGTGCTTTGCCGGACCGTGTGATGTGGCGCACAATCGAGATCGATGACCGCTTTCGATTCCGTATCCGACCTCGAGCCGGCTGTACAGGCCGGTGACGATCCTCGTGAGTTCGCCCATGTGCTCAGCGCTGTGCATCACGCCGCGATGTCCGGCGAGCGGATGCCCGCCCGTCCGCGCAGCGTGATCGACGACTCGTGGCGACGACTCCGCGAGGCCGGCCTCGACCCCGACACCGACGGCATGGCTGAGCGCGCACTGGAGTTCGACGAGCTCGAGGAGCGTCGCCGGGAGTCGGGGCTGGTCGAGGTCATCGACGAGTTGGCGCGCGGGTTGGAGTCGTTGATCGCCGACGGCGACAACATCCTCGTGATCGCGGATGCCGGCGGTCGTGTGCTGTGGCGGAGCGGGTCGTCGAGGGTCCTGAGCCGCGCCGATCACCTGGGGTTCGTCGAGGGCGCCGACTGGGCGGAACGCTCGGTGGGCACCAACGCCATCGGTACCGCACTGATGTCGGGCAGGCCGATCCAGGTCTTCTCCGCCGAGCACTTCGTCCGGAGCCATCATTCGTGGACGTGTACCGGTGCACCGATCAAGGATCCGAGGACGGGTGCCGTCCTCGGTGTCGTCGACGTCAGCGGCCCGGCCGCGACGATCCACCCGACCACCCTGGCGCTCGTACATGCGGTCGCCCGGCTGGCCGAGTCGCAACTGCGCGAACGACATCACCGACGTCTGGACTCACTGCGCGCAGTGGCGGCCCCGATCCTGGCCCGCTCGCCGGGGCCGGCGATGGCGGTCGATGTCGACGGCTGGGTGGCTGCGGTGGACACGTTGACCCCAAGGTCGCGGCTACTCCTGCCGCGCGGCGTCGGGCCCGGTCGGCTCTTCGTCTCGGCTTTGGGAGAGTGCCAAGTGGAGGCACTGCCGGGCGGCTGGTTGGTGCGTGTCACCGATGCCGCGGACCCGTCAACGACGCGGGTCAGCTTGCAGACGGTCACCTCCGGCTCCGGCGGCGCGCAGGTCGCCGTCACCGTCGAGGGCGCGAGCGGCGGATGGACACATCAGTGTTCCCCGCGGCACGGCGAGATACTCACCCACCTCGCACGACACCGCGGCGGCGTGACCGCGGCGCAGATGTCTGCCCACCTCTTCGGCGTCGACGACCGCACGGTCACGGTGCGGGCCGAGATGTCGCGCCTGCGCAAGCGTTTCGGCGGTCTGTTGACGGCCGGACCGTATCGCTTCGCTGATGGCGTGGACGTGCACCTCATCGACTGAGGTCGAAGTCGTTTCCGTTCAGTCGTATTCGGCGACGACCAACCCGTGATCAAAGGCGTAGACGATCGCAGCAGCACGATCCCGCAGATCGAGTTTGGTGAAGATATGGTTCACATGGCTTTTCACCGTCACCGACGAGATGCCCAGCGTCGAAGCGATCTCGGTGTTGGTCTGGCCGCGTGCGATCAACCGGAGAACATCGGATTCGCGGTCGGTGAGCTCCGGTGCGACAGGCACCTGTTCGCGTCCTGCCCGTCGGAAGCCCTGTAGCACCCGTTCGGTCACCGCGGGATCGAGGAAGGCGCCGTCACGCACCACGGCGCGAACCGCCCAGATCAACGCCTCGGCGGGGGAGTCCTTCAGGATGAAGCCCGCCGCGCCTGCCCGGAGCACCCGGGAGAGCAATACGTCGTCGTCGAAAGTGGTCAGTACCAGCACCGGTGGCGGTTCGCGGAGAGACTGCACCATCGTCGTGGCGGTGATGCCGTCGATGTTGCGCATCCGCAGATCCATGACGACGATGTCGGGCCGATGTTCGGCGATCCCGGCCAGTACCTCGGAACCGTCGGCACATTCGCCGACGATGTCGAAACCGTCACGGACGCGGAGAATCCGCCGGAGCCCGGTACGGATCAGCTCCTGATCGTCGACCAGGAGTACCCGGATCTGTTCGGTGCCGGCGTCGGTCGGCCCGAGCGATGTCACACGCTCACCCCCTTCGACCGAATCCCCTCGCTTGTGGTGCGAGCGGGCAGGGCGGCCCGCACCGACCACGTGTCGTCGGCGTGGAAGGTCTCGAGGGTGCCGCCGAGCAGAGCGGCACGCTGAGTCATTCCGTCTATTCCGGTTCCGTCGCAGGTCGGTCTACGACCGCACGGAGCGGGATTGTCGATCTCGATGGAGACGCTCTCACCGACTGTCACCGCGAGCCGCGCCCGCTTCCCGGTCGAATGCTTCACGACGTTGGCCAACGACTCCTGAGCGATGCGATAGACCGCGGCGCCGACCGGGTCGGTCAGCGAGTCCATGTCGCCGGCAACGGAATAGTCGATGTCGACTCCGGCCTTGCGATAGTCATCGACGAGTTGGTCGAGGTCATTGCCGGTCGGCGGCGGGGAGGTGGATTCCGACTGCCCGGTCTGGGCTCCCAGCACGTGCACGATCGAACGGATCTCGCTCATCGCCTGGCGACCCTGACGTTCAGCATCGGCGAGGGCGTCCACCGCCTCGTCGATGTCACGGTCCTGCTCGAGTGCGCGCCGAGCACCGGTCACGTTGAGCATCGTGATGGACAGCGAATGGGCAATCACGTCATGGATCTCGCGGGCGATGCGTCGGCGTTCGTCGCTGGCCGCCCGATCCGCGCGAGCTCGCAGGACACGGGCCTGGTTGTCGGCCAGTCGCTTCTGGATGAGGACCATGTACCCGATCAACCAGCCGCAGGCCACACCCAGCCCGTACAGCGCGGGTGCTTCGAGGTGTCCGACCGCACCGAACGCGACGATCACCGCGATGCAGACGGCGCCGACGACGAGCCCCACCCGCAGCGGGTACATGGCGGCGCCGATGGCCGTCATCAGTACGAGCTGGAGTGGGGCGGCGTCGGACGGCGTGGGGATCATCAGGAAGCAGACGGTGCTGGTGATGACCCCGAAACACGCATACGACGTCGGCGGCAGGGTGAGGTCGAGGGTGAGCGTGACGACGGCGAACGCCACCGCTGGGATCAGCCAGCCGATTCGGTCGAACGGGTACCGCTGGGCGACCGAGATGACTGTCACGACCACGCTGGCCGACAGGATGACCGCCGGGTAGAGCGGGGGATAGTCGCCGCCGGCCCGCTCGATTCGGCGGCGCAATCCCGAGCCGACACCGGCGGTGAAGTGCGTCACGGTTCAACCATAGTTCCACGCGTGGGCAGAACCTCCTCCTCGCGGTGGATCCGGCCCTCCACCCACGGGTGGAGGCAACCTCAATCCCCGGGATGGCGATCGATACGGCCGATCTTCCTAGCGTTGTGAGCAGCGGTAATCCGCCGCGATCACTCCACAGGGCGCGAGAGGACAAGACAATGGCTCTGCTCACCCGACATGATTCTCGATGGCAAAAGCTCGCCGGCGATCAGCTGCTCCCGGATCTGGATCCCCCGCGCCCGGTGGTGGTCGGCTGCAATGGCACCGAGGCCTCCCTGCGGGCAGTGAAACTCGCCGT
The DNA here is from genome assembly GCF_009939605.1 of Rhodococcus sp. YH1. Classification (NCBI taxonomy): domain Bacteria; kingdom Bacillati; phylum Actinomycetota; class Actinomycetes; order Mycobacteriales; family Nocardiaceae; genus Rhodococcus; species Rhodococcus sp. YH1. The sequence continues at coordinate 5,081 of NZ_WVTE01000290.1, forward strand.
CCGTACCGTCGGCGACTCCCGGACGCTCGTGCTGATCTGTGCGACGCGGCCGTCTCGACGCCCCGAGCCGCCCACCGACCTGCACGACGCCCTCAAGGACGAGGCGTACCTCCTGACCGGGCAGGCCTCGGTCGGCGAGCATCTGCGGACCGCCGCAGAGCTCGCGAAGTGGCATGGTGCGCGGCTGGTCACCACGACGAGCGAACACGGCAGCCCGGTCCCGGTGCTCCAGCGGGTCGCGGCGCGCGTCGGCGCCGGCGCGGTGTTCATCGGGTCCGACGGTCCGCGGCCGGGGTGGACGCCCCGCAGGCTCGGCGCCCGGCTCGACCGCGGCGTCGAACTGATCGTCACCGACGGTGCGGTTCATCACCGCCGACGCACCGCCATCCGGGAGGTGAGCGAACCGCGGGTGTCCTGGCCGGCGTCCTGGCCCGCGCCCGGTCTCGCAACACACTGAACCGTTCGCGCGCGGCACATACGAGATCCGTTCATACGGCGGGTTTCTCGATCGCGCCCAGCAGCGCGTCGACGATCTCGTTCGACGGACCTAGCGGCAGCGTGTGGTGGGTCCCGGTGCTCAGCGTCACGACGCGCGCCGTGGGCAAGGTGCTGCGGATCCGACGGGCCACCTCGGCGGTGTCATGTGCCCGACTCTGCGGGGCGAGGATCGCCGTGACCCGGGATGGGTCGGTGAGTCGAGAGAGCGCGGCCCGTCGGGGCCGCTTCGGTACGATCGTCCGAGTCTTCGGGAAACCGGCTCCTGCGCAATACATCTGGGTCCACAGCGGTTCCGGGTCGGTCCCACGTGTCTCCCACGAGAGAAACCGTCGCAGACGCGGGGGAGTGGGCGCGATGAGCGTCGGGATGGCGTGCTGCAGATAGGCGATACGGAGTCCTGCGAAACACGATGTCGGGTCGAGCAGTGCCAGGTTGCGTACGCGAGCACCGTGTTGCCCGGTCGCGAAGCCCAGCGCGATCATCGCGCCGTACGAGTGGCCGACGACGTCGACCGTGTCGGTGGCCGCGGGATGGACGGCGATGTGGGCGCTGCTGATTGCGTCGGGGATCCGGTCGAGAACGGCTGCGAGCCAGTCGAATAGCTCGGCGGGAGCTCGTGGGCTCGCAGCGCCGGGACGGGACCGTCCGGCGTCGCCGAGGAGGTCGACGGCGATGACGTGGCGACCGGTCGCCAGGTGTTCCATGACGTTCACATACGACATCGACGTGGCTCCGCCGCCCGGCAAAAGGACCAGCGGCACGGCGTCGAGGGGCACGGCGTCGGGGGTGTCCGGGCGCGGCCCGATGATCGTGACCCGGGTGATGCCGTGCGCCGTCTCGACATCGATCGGATGCCCTCCCGAGCGTGCGAGGAGCGCGTCGTAGGCGTCGAAAAACGCGATGCCCTGCGGCGTGGCGGCGAAGACGTCGAGTGTCGGGCGGACCATGGCACGAACCTCCGTCGGGGTATCTCGATTATCGAGAGACTAGATCATCGAGCGAAGTCGCGTACGGTGAACTCGTGACGAACGACGATCTGGTGCACCGGCTGCGTTCGCTGACCGTCGAACTCGATGTCTTCGGGGCCGGCTTCGCCGCCCGAAACGGGTTGCACGCCACCGATGTACGTGCCCTGATCGCTCTTCTGGACCGGGATCGGGCCGGCGCCGTCGCCTCTCCTGGGTGGCTGGCGGGGCATCTCGGACTCAACAGTGCGTCGACCACCGCGCTCATCGATCGACTGGAATCGAAGGGTCTGGTGGACCGCAGGCGCGACGACTCGGATCGTCGCCGGGTTGCGCTGCACGTCACCGACGCGGCCCAGGAGATGGGCTGGACCTTCTTCGGGCCGTTGATCGACCAGGTGATCGCGGTGGCCGACGGTTTCTCCGACGACGAACTGACCACGATCCGCACATTTCTGGACCAGGTCACCGCTGCGGTGGCGGGAGTCCGGACCCGCTGAGTGTCCTGGGTCCGCAGCCGCTGACCCTGTCCGCACACCGCTCACCTCAGGGTCGAACCGGAGCCGTCCGCCCGATGGTTACCGGAACATGACCATTGTTAATTCTGCGTTCCGGCCTGGCGTCAAAAAACCCTATGTTTGTAGTATTTGGCGAAATCCGTTTGGCGTCAGGAGATTCAGGCATGGCCACGACGAATGTGTATCCGACAGACGAGGGGGTCCCGGACCGGGACGCCCAGATGCTGGCCGAACTCGGTTATACGTCCGAATTCAAACGGGAGATGAGTCCGTGGGCGAACTTCGCCCTCGGCTTCACCTACCTGTCGCCCGTCGTCGGGATCTACACGGTCTTCGCCTATGCGATGGCACAGGCCGGCCCGCCGATGATCTGGAGCCTCGTCATCGTGGGCCTCGGGCAGTTCCTGGTGGCGCTGATCTTCAGCGAGGTCGTCGCCCAGTTCCCGGTCGCGGGGGGCGTGTATCCGTGGACACGCCGACTCTGGGGCCGGAAGTACGCGTGGATGACGGGCTGGGTGTATCTGATCGCGCTGCTCGTCACCATCGGTTCGGTCGCCTACGGATCGGGGCCGTTCATCGCGTCGCTCTTCGGCTACGAGGCGACCGCCTGGACCATCGCCCTGTGTGGTGTGGTGATGGTCGCCATCGCGACCGCCATCAACTTCCTCGGCACCAGGGTGGTCTCGGCGGCGGCCGTCTTCGGTTTCGCCGCCGAGCTGATCGGCGCCCTCGTGGTCGGCGTGTATCTGATCGCCACACACCGGCAGGTCGATCTGAGTGCCCTCTTCGACTCGTTCGGCGCCTCCGAGGGCAACTACGTCTCCGGCTTCGCGGCCGCCGCACTGATCGGTCTGTTCCAGTACTACGGCTTCGAGGCGTGCGGTGACGTCGCCGAAGAGGTGCCCAACCCGGGACGACAGATCCCCAAGGCGATGCGCCGGACCATCTACATCGGCGGTGCCGCAGCCACATTCGTCTGTCTGGCGCTCATCCTGTCGGTCTCCGACATCGGCGCGATCATCTCGGGCGAGGACACCGATCCGGTGACCACCCTGCTGACCGACGCCTTCGGCGACTTCGGCATGAAGATCATCCTGGTCGTCATCCTGATCTCCTTCCTCTCCTGTGTGATCAGCCTGCAGGCCGCCGCCAGCCGGCTCGCCTACGCCTACAGCCGCGACGACATGATCATCGGTGCGCGCCATCTCAAGAAGTTCGATGCCAAACGCGCGGTTCCGCCCTTCGCACTCCTGCTCGCCGGCGCGGTGCCGTGCCTCGTGCTGCTGCTGTCGAAATTCAGCGAGGACGCCTTCTCGAAGATCCTGAACTTCTCTGCGCTCGGTATCTACATCGCCTTCCAGATGGTCGTCCTCGCCGCGCTGCGGGCACGTCTGAAGGGGTGGGTCCCGGCGGGGGCGTACTCGCTCGGCAAGTGGGGGCTGCCCGTCAACATCGCAGCCCTCGCCTACGGCATCGTCGCGATGATCAACATGGCCTGGCCGCGCAACCCCGGAACCCCTTGGTACGACAACTACATCGTGCTGCTGTCCGGCGTGACCGTCCTGGTACTCGGCCTGCTCTACATGACCGTCCATCCGGTCCACGGAAAGAGTGACGCGCCGTATGCCGACGCGATTCCGAAGAAGACCGGGGAGTAGCGACCATGACGAACATCAGAGCTGTCGTGTACGGCGTCGGAGCGATGAACTCCGTGATCACCCGCTATCTGCTCGACAAGGACGTCGAGATCGTAGGCGCCATCTCGCGCAGTCCGGACAAGGTGGGCAAGGACCTCGGCGAGGTCACCGGACTCGACCGTCGACTCGGAGTGTCGATCAGCGACGACCCGCACGAGGTGTTCACGCGGACGAGTCCCGACATCGCGGTCGTCGCGATCACCAGCTATCTCGTGGACGCCGCGGAGCACTTCCGTATCGCACTGTCGCACGGGGTCAACGTGATCACGCTGTCCGAGGAAGCGCTCTATCCCTGGAACACCGCGCCCGAACTGACCGCGGAACTCGATGCACTCGCCAAGGAGCATGGCGTGACCATCACGGGCGGGGGTTTCCAGGACAGCTTCTGGGTGAACGCGGTCGCCCAGCTGATGGGCACGGCACACCGCATCGACTCGGTCACCGGGACGAGTTCGTGGAACGTCGACGAGTACGGCCCGGAACTGGCCGAGCTGCAGCAGGTCGGCGCGACGATCGAGGAGTTCGACGCCTGGTGCCGAGAAGCCGTGCGTCCGCCCACATTCGGCCGGATCGCTCTCGATGCGCTGGTCGCCGGAGCGGGGCTGACGCCCAAGCAGATCCTGACGCGCACCGAACCCGAACTGGCACACGAGACTCTGCACTGTGCTGCCCTGGGGATCGACGTCCCGCCGGGAAAGTGCATCGGCTTCACCGACATCGACGAGATCCGCACGGAAGAGGGCCCGGTCTTCGTCTTCCGGATGTCCGGCCGGCTGTACGGCCCCGACGACAGCGATGTCAACGAATGGACGATCCACGGCGAACCCGATCTGGTGATGTCCAACGGCACCCCGCCGACGATGGCCACCACCTGCACCCAATTGGTGAACCGTATCCCCGACGTGCTCGACGCCGACCCGGGATTCGTGACCGTCGTCGATCTGCCCAGGCTGCGCTACCGGCACGGTCGGCTGCACGACCACCTGAGCAGGTGGTCATCGGATCGTTACATCGTGCGCGAAGAACTCTAACAATAGAGTATTTGGATGGACATCATGAGTGAAGTGGACGTGGCACCGCGCGTGGCGGTGGTCGGCGCGGGACCGTCGGGTTGTTTCACCGCACAGCAACTCCGCAAGCAGTGGCCGGAGGTGGAGGTCACCGTCTTCGACCGGCTACCCACCCCGTTCGGGCTCCTTCGCTACGGCGTGGCTCCCGACCATCAGGGCACGAAGAACGTGATCCGGCAACTCTCGCGGGTATTCGACGATCGGACTCGCTTCGTCGGCAACATCGAGCTCGGCCGGAACCTGTCGATCGAGGACCTGCGAGCCGCGTTCGACGTCGTGGTCCTCGCGACGGGCCTCAGCGGAGACCGCCGTCTCGGCATCCCGGGCGATGACCTGCCCGGCATCGTGGGGTCCGGGCGCTTCACCCGATGCGTCAACGACCATCCCGCCGCCGGCGACCTGCCGACGGTGGGCCGGAGGGTGGTCCTGGTGGGCGGCGGCAACGTCGCCATGGACATCATCCGGCTGCTGTCGAAGCAGCCCGACGAATTCACCGGTTCCGATCTGCACCCGGACACCCTCGGGAGACTGAGATCGGAGGGCCCACGGCGGATCGACGTGGTGGTGCGCTCCACGCCCACCGACGCCAAGTTCGACCCGGTGATGATGCGTGAACTGGCGCACCTGGCGTCGACGGAGTTCCGCCTCGCCGATGCGGGGGTGCTCGCCACGGCAGAGTCCTCCGACCCGCGGAGTGCGGCCCTGGCCCACGTCGTCGAACGCGAGAGCCCGGCGGCACCGGCCACGACGGTGGTGTTCCACTTCGGATCGACCCCGGTCGAGGTGATCGGCACCGACCGCGCGGAGGCCGTCAAGGTGCGCACCGGCGTGCACACCACGACTCTCGCGTGCGACACCGTCATCACCGCAATCGGTTTCGAGTCGGCCGTAAACGACGACCTCGACCTGACGCTGTACCGCGACGCCGATCCGGGAGAGGATTTTCTTGCTCCGGGCCTGTACCGCACCGGGTGGCTGCACAGTTCCACCGGAGCGCTTCCCGAGATGCGGGCCCGTGCCCGGGCGTTGGCGGCCCGAATCCGCCGCGATCATGCCGGTCACCATCCGGCCCGTCCGGGTCTGGTGGCAATCCCTTACGAAGTGATCGACCGGACAGTCGATTTCGACGGCTGGATGCGGATCGACGAGGCGGAGGTCGCCTCGGCCTCGCCCGGCCGCATCCGGCAGAAGGTCCGCGAGGTCGACGCGATGCTGGCGTTGGCCCGCACCGTGCCGGCCGAATCGGTCTGCTGAGACGGCAGGCCTGCAGTGAACCCGAGAATCACCCGAACACCCGAGATGGAGTGTGGAGAATCATGACCGACGTAACTGTCCTGTTCGGAACCGAGACCGGCAACGCCGAGATGGTCGCCGACGACATCGCTTCTGCCCTGGGGGAATTCGATATCGAGGCCACCGTGGTGGGGATGGAGGACTTCGACGTCGCAGATCTGGCCGCCTCCGGCACGGTCGTGCTCGTCACCTCCACCTACGGAGAGGGTGAACTGCCGGCGACGACCCAGCCCTTCTTCGATGCGATGAAGGCGGCCGAGCCTGACCTCACGGGTCTGCGGTTCGGGGCCTTCGGCCTCGGCGACAGCACCTACGACACCTACAACAACGCGATCGACATCCTCGTCGGTGCGGTGACAGACGCAGGAGCGACACAGGTCGGCGCAACGGGCCGGCACGATGCCGCGTCCTTCCAGCCGGCGGACGGACCCGTGGCCGAGTGGGCCAAACAGTTCGCCGAAGCCCTCTCTGATCGAACTCGACGAGGAGGACATGAGATGACCGCTGCGTCCATCGATCGCGAGCTCGTGCCGTGGTCGGATCCCGAATTCAGGAACAACCCCTATCCCTGGTATAGGCGACTGCAACAGGACCATCCGGTGCACAAGCTGGAGGACGGCACCTACCTGGTGTCCCGGTACGCCGACGTGAGTCATTTCGCGAAACTGCCCATCATGAGCGTCGAACCCGGATGGGCCGACGCCGGGCCCTGGGCGGTCGCGAGCGACACCGCGCTGGGTTCGGATCCCCCGCATCACACCGTGTTGCGCCGGCAGACCAACAAGTGGTTCACGCCGAAACTGGTGGACGGCTGGGTCAGGACCACCCGTGAGCTGGTCGGCGACCTGCTCGACGGTGTCGAGGCCGGTCAGGTGATCGAGGCCAGGCGCGACCTCGCCGTCGTCCCCACCCACGTCACGATGGCACGCGTCCTACAACTACCCGAAGACGATGCCGACGCCGTGATGGAGGCGATGTTCGAGGCGATGCTGATGCAAAGCGCGGAGCCCGCGGACGGCGATGTCGACCGGGCTGCAGTCGCTTTCGGCTATCTGAGTGCGCGCGTCGCCGAGATGCTCGAGGACAAGCGGGTGAACCCGGGCGACGGCCTGGCCGATTCGTTGCTCGACGCCGCCCGCGCCGGGGAGATCACCGAGAGCGAGGCTATCGCCACGATTCTGGTGTTCTATGCCGTGGGGCACATGGCCATCGGGTACCTGATCGCCTCGGGTATCGAACTGTTCGCTCGTCGGCCCGAGGTTTTCACCGCATTCCGCAACGACGAGTCAGCACGTGCGGCGATCATCAACGAGATGGTCCGGATGGACCCGCCACAACTGTCTTTCCTGCGGTTTCCTACCGAGGACGTGGAGATCGGCGGTGTGCTCATCGAGGCCGGATCGCCCATCCGCTTCATGATCGGTGCGGCCAATCGCGACCCCGAGGTCTTCGATGACCCGGATGTCTTCGACCACACCCGCCCGCCTGCGGCCAGCCGCAACCTGTCGTTCGGTCTGGGGCCGCATTCCTGTGCGGGACAGATCATCTCGCGTGCCGAGGCAACGACTGTCTTCGCCGTGCTGGCCGAACGGTACGAGCGGATCGAGTTGGCCGAGGAACCCACCGTGGCGCACAACGATTTCGCCCGGCGCTACCGAAAACTGCCGATCGTCCTGTCCTGAAAACCGATCCGATCTCACCTGCCCGCGACCCGCGGGCAGCTCGATCCACCCGAGAGGAATCATCATGTCCGACACGCTCGCGTCCGCTGCCGCGGTCCTTCAGAAGTTCTCCCTGGACACCTTCGACGGCCTGGAGTGGGAGGTGATGGGTGTCGCGGAAGGCGGCCGAGGGGCTGCTCGCCCAGGTGCGCGACGCGGTCGACAGGGGTGCGACCCTGCACGTCGGTGGAGAGCTCGCCGAGCACGGATGGTTCACCCCGGCAGTCCTGACCGGGGTCACCCCGGACATGCGCGCTTACCGTGAGGAGCTGTTCGGCCCGGTCGCCGTCGTCTATTCGGTGTCCGACGACGACGAGGCGGTCGCTCTCGCGAACGACGTCCCGTTCGGGCTCGGGGGTGCTGTCTTCTCGAGCGACGAGCAGCGGGCGATCGCGGTCGCGTCGCGACTCGAGGTGGGTATGGCCAATGTGAACACCTCGGCCGGCGAAGGCGCCGACGTGCCGTTCGGCGGAACCAAGCGTTCCGGCTTCGGGCGGGAACTCGGACCGCTCGGCATCGGCGAATTCGTCAACCGGCGCGTCTTCTACGTGCAGCGGTGACCTTCCCGCGGGCCCGCGCGTCGACGCAGCGGGGTCTGCGCCCGCTCGCCGCACGACGGTGACCGGTCGGCGCGCGGCCCGCGGAACAGGTGTCGTGTCGATCGTCACATGACTAACCTCTAACCGGGACACGGCACATCCGATGATGTGCCGCCCGAGGACGACGGCGTCAGGGCGAAGGGCGGATCAGCGATGGGACGATACGACGAGGCGTTCACACGGGCGACCGAGGACCGTGAGGGTTTCTGGCTCGACGCGGCGTCCGCGATCGACTGGACGGTCACTCCGACGCGGGCGCTCGACGACTCCGCCGCCCCGTTCTACCGGTGGTTTCCCGACGGCGAACTCAACACCTGCCACAACGCCCTGGACCGTCATGTCGCCGCGGGCCAGGGCGAGCGGACGGCCCTGATCTGGGACTCGGCGATGGTCGGCGAGGTCCGCCGCTACACCTATGCCGAGCTCCTGGACGAGGTGTCGCGGTTCGCCGGGGCACTCGCCGCCCACGGCGTGGGCGCGGGTGACCGCGTCGTGATCTACATGCCGATGATCCCCGAGGCCGCCATCGCGATGCTGGCCTGCGCGCGGATCGGGGCCGTGCACTCGGTGGTGTTCGGCGGCTTCGCCGCACCGGAACTGGCCGCCCGCATCGACGACGCGGAGCCGGTCGCCGTCGTCACCGCCTCCGGTGGGCTCGAACCGGGCCGTGCCGTGGAGTACCTGCCGATGGTCGCCAAGGCCGTCGAACTGTCGTCGGCCTCCCCGGCGACGATCATCGTCAAGGATCGCCCCGAGATCGCGGGCAGCGCCGCCGATCACGACGGCTGGCTGGACTGGGACGAGGTGACGCAGGTTGCCGAGCCCGCGGAGCCGGTGCCGGTGGCGGCGACCGATCCGCTCTACATCCTCTACACCTCCGGAACCACGGGTAAACCCAAGGGGGTGGTCCGCGACAACGGCGGTCACGCGGTGGCCCTGACGTGGTCGATGACGAACATCTACGACATCGCCGCGGGTGACGTCTGGTGGACCGCATCCGACGTGGGCTGGGTCGTCGGGCACTCCTACATCGTGTACGCCCCGCTGCTCGTCGGGGCGACGACGGTGATGTACGAGGGCAAGCCCGTGGGGACCCCCGACGCCGGCGCCTTCTGGCGGGTCGTCGCCGATCATCGGGTGAAGGCGCTGTTCACCGCGCCGACCGCGATCCGCGCGATCCGCAAGGCCGACCCGGAGGCCGCCGAGTTGGCCGCCCACGACGTGTCGTCGTTGCAGACCCTGTTCGCGGCCGGTGAGCGCCTCGACCCGGACACGTTCACCTGGGCATCGAGGATTCTCGGGGTGCCGGTCGTCGACCACTGGTGGCAGACCGAGACCGGATGGGCGATCGCCGCGAATCTGCGTGGGCTGGAACCGATGCCGATCAAGGCCGGATCGCCCACGGTGCCGGTCCCGGGTTTCCGGGTCGGGGTCGTCGACGCCGAGGGCAAGATCGTGGGCGCCGGCGAGGAGGGCAACATCGTCATCCGACTGCCACTGCCACCGGGCACCCTGGCCGGACTGTGGCGCGACGAGGAGCGTTACCGCAAGTCCTACCTCGCAGCGTTCGACGGTTACTACCTCACCGGGGACTCCGGATACGTCGACGCCGACGGTTACGTCTTCGTGCTCGGGCGTTCCGACGACGTGATCAACGTTGCCGGACACCGGCTCTCGACCGGCAGTATCGAGGCCGTCGTGGCGTCGCATCCGGCGGTCGCCGAATGTGCGGTCATCGGCATCCACGACGATCTCAAGGGGCAGCGACCGAGTGGGTATGTGGTGCTGAAGTCCGGTGTCGAGATCGAGGCCGACACCCTGCGCAGCGAGCTCGTGGCCAAGGTGCGCAACGAGATCGGTGCGGTCGCGACCTTCCGCGACGTGACCGTGGTGCCGGCACTGCCCAAGACCCGATCGGGCAAGATCCTGCGGAAGACGATGCGGCAGATCGCCGACCACGAGGAGTACACGGTCCCGTCGACCATCGAGGACCCCGACGTGCTGACCGCACTGGCCGAACAGCTCAAGGGCTGACGGGCGCACAACATGAGCGACCGCGCCCTCCGCATCGCGATAGCCGTCGTACCCTTCGTCGGGTTGGTCGGCACGATCATCACGACGGTGATCGACGCGCTGTCCCCAGGCGGCGATCTCGGCCGGGATCTGCTCGAGAACTCGGTGCTGTGGATGATCGGCGTGCAGGGCTGGATGACCGGTTGCGGTCACATGTTCTTCGGCGAGCCGATCGCCGAATCGATCGGGTGGCAGCCGAGGACGCCGTGGCAGTGGGAGGTCGGGCTGGCCAGCCTGGCGACCGGCGTCCTGGGTGTGATCGCGTCGGGGTTCGACGACGACTTCACACTGGCCACGATCATCGCCTTCGCGGTGTTCTACCTGGGGGCCGCCGTCGGGCACGTCCGGGAGATGGTGACCAGACGGAACTTCAAGGCGGGCAACGCCGGTCCGATCTTCGTCTTCGACGTGCTGGTACCGGTGTACCTGTTCGTCTTGTATGCCGTCGTGACGTAGCGGAGACTTGGCGGGTGCACGCAGACCAGCACGGCGAGCTGCCCGTCGACCCCGATGAGCGTCCGCCGCATCTTCGCGCCCGGGCGCTCGTCTGGGTGTTCGCCGGCGGGCTGTGCGGCACCGGCCTGCGGTACTTGGCCGAGCAGACCTTCCCGGCGGTCGACGGGCAATGGCCGTGGGCGACCTTCGGCGTCAACATCGCGGGCGCGTTCATCCTCGGCGCGCTGCTGGAAGTCCTTGCGCGACTGGGCCCCGACGACGGGTGGCGTCAGCGGGTGCGACTGTTCGGCGGTACCGGCATCTGCGGTGCGTTGACGACGTACAGCGCATTCGCCCTCGAGATCACAGATCTCGCACGGGCTTCGGCGGTGGTGACCGCGTTTGCCTATGCGGTGGTCAGCGTCGTGCTCGGGGTGTTGGGGGTCGGGGAGCAGATTGACGAAATCCGGCGCTAAGGGGCAATCGCCGAGCGACCTTGCGCTGTAGGTGATTTCATGTCGTCGTGACTGATGAGGGCGGCTATGGCCGGTTCGGTGCGTTGTCT
>NZ_WVTE01000290.1:16524-32441 GCF_009939605.1 Rhodococcus sp. YH1
CGGGGGTCGGGGAGCAGATTCTCGAAATCCGGCGCTAAGGATTTACGGCAGATAGTAGCGTACTATCTGCCGTAACTCGTGAGTCGTCCTGCCGCGATGGTCGTTCCGGAGATGGGCGACTCCGGAAACTATCTGCCGTAGTGCTGAAGGGCGGTCGGGGTGGGATCGGTGAGCTCGCTACCGGCGCGGGCCGCCGGGATCCGGCTGGCGGACGCGACGCGGACCTTTCTGGGCACGATCGCGGCGGTGAACACCCGCCGCGCCTACGCCTCGGCGTTGGATCGGATGGTGCGCGACTTCGGCGCGGACGGCGATGTCGGGTTGTTGAACCCGGATCGGGTGTCGGGGTGGTTCGACTACGTGTGGGGCGACAAGGCCCCCAAGACCTACAACCTCCGGCTGACCGCGGTGTCGGCGGCGTGCGCCTACTGACGCGATCAACAGTGGCTGACCGGCGATCCGGTGTCGCGCCTGCGGGCGCGGCCGAGTGCGCCGGACAACAGCAAGGCGATGACCGCCGCCGAGGTTGCGGAGCTGCTGGGCATGGACGCGGCCCTGCGCGAGCGGGTGTTCTGGTCGATGCTGTATGAGTCCGCCGCGCGGGCGGAGGAGATCCTGAATCTCGACATCGAGGACCTGGACACCGTGAACCGATGCGCCACGGTCACCCGCAAGGGCGGCGCCCGCGAGGTGATCTATTGGCAGACCGGCACCGCACGGCCGCTGCCCCGGCTGATCGCCGGACGGAAGTCCGGGCCGCTGTTCCTGACCGACCGCAAAGCCAAGCCGTCGGTCGCCAAGACCGACACCGACAACTCGACCGGCCGCGCCCGACTTTCCTACCGCCGCGCCGCGACGCTCCTCGAGGAGCACACCGAAGGGATGCGACGCGGACCGTTCACGCTGCACCAGCTGCGGCACTCGCGACTGACCCACGCCGCAGAGAAGGGCGCTTCCACGCCGATGCTGATGGCGTTGAGCGGACACACCTCGGTGCGCAGCCTGGTCAAATACGCGAAGGTCTCCGCCGAGGCGCTGGGGCGCTGGCAGGCCGAGACCGATCCCGCTGCGCGGCGGCGCTCCCGCTGAATCTCTCAGTAGCTGACGGTGACGAGTTCCGGCGCGTGTCTGCGTATCTTGTTCAGCACCTTGACTGTTCGGCCCGAGCGCATCTGCTCGAGGGGGGCCGAAAGAGACCAATCAAGTGCGGCACCGTCGATGGGTGTGGTCTTCCGCGTCCGGGAACTCATAGCCGCTGCCGGGCGTGCGTGGTCGTGGTGTTTGTCGGATCCGGCGGGGGCACGGCCGAGAGTAGGGCCGTGAGGTCGCGCGAGACCTCGCCGGGGTTGGAACAGCCGTGGGAGATGAGCGCGCGGGAGCGCGGCTTCGGTCAGGCCGTATCGGATATGGACGGCGTCGTGGTTCCCGGGAACTCGAATGTGCCGGAGTCGTCCGTCGGTCTACGTGCGTTGCGCGGAGTCGTCCCGAATCTCACTGCGGAGAACGTGTTTGAGGATCTTGCCGGAAGGGTTGCGCGGGATGTCACGGACGATCAGATCGCGCGGCAGTTTGTAGTCCGCGACGTATTCGGCGGCGTACGTCCGCAGCTCCTCGAGGGTCACCTCGCGACCGGGAACCGGGGTCACGATCGCGACGATGGTCTCCCCGAATGTGGCGTGGTCCAGGCCGACGACGGCAACGTCCTGGACGTCGGGGTGCCCCGCGAGGGCGTTCTCGACCTCGATCGAGTAGACGTTGCGGCCGCCGGTGATGATCATGTCCTTGAGCCGGTCGACGATCGTGATGAAACCGTCGGCGTCGCGGACGGCGAGGTCCCCGGTGTGCAGCCACCCGTCTCGGATGGTCTCGGCGGTGGCCTCGGGCTTGTTCCAGTAGCCCTTCATGATGGTCTCGCCGCGCAGGATGATCTCGCCGGTCATCCCCGTCGGGACATCGTTGCCATCCGGATCGACCAGCCGGAACTCGGCATTCGTGATCGGCCAGCGTCCCGTCGCATCGGGACGGACGGCGACCTCGTCAGGCGTGGAGTAGATGCCGGTGGGGCCACCCTCGGTCGGCCCGCACAGCTGGAAGAAGCCGACGTCCGGGAAGGTCGTCACGAGTTTCGCGACCGCAGTCGGCGGCATCGGTGCCGCCCCGAAGAAGCCGAGCCGCCAGTGCGAGAGGTCGCGCCGCTCGAGGTCGGGGACCGTCAACATCATCTGATACATGGTGGGAACACCGAGGAAGACGGTGATCCGGTATCGCTCGAGGGCGTCGAGGACGGCGGCGGGCTCGAATGCCGGCAACACGACGTGGGTGGTGCCCATCGAGAAGCCGCTGAGCACGAACAGCACCAGTTCGGCGCAGTGGTACATCGGTGCCACGTGCAGGTTCCGGTCGAAGGAGTTGACGCCGAGCGAGGACACCGCGTGGCCGACCCACAGCAGCCGGTGGTGATCGAACAGCGCACCCTTCGGTTTCCCGGTGGTGCCGGAGGTGTAGATGATCATGCAGTCGTCGTCCTCGCGCACCTCGACCTGTGGGTCGCTGTCCGGCATGGAGGACGCCAGCTGGACGAAATCGTCGAAGCCGTCCGCGCCGTCCAGCGAAAGCGCCGGGGCAGCGGGCGCCTGCTCCAGCTTGGCCAGGTCCCGCACCGCCGCGACGGTGTCCCCACCGAACAGCAGCACCGACGCGCCGGAGTCCTCGAGCAGATACGCCAGCTCCCGGGCCGTGGACCGCGGGTTGAACGGGGAGACGATCGCGCCGACCTTGAACGCGCCGTACAGCGCGAGGAGGAAGCGGTCGGAGTTCGGCGACAGCACCGCCACGCGGTCGCCCTTCTGCACGCCGAGGGACAGCAGCGCGTTGGCGTACTGGTTGATTTCCCGGTCGAGCTGCCCGTAGCTGCGCTCGACGCCCTCGAAGATCAGCGCGGGCCGGTCCGGGTGGCGGCGTGCGTTCAATGTCAGTTGTCCACCAAGGGTTGCCATGATTCTCCTATGATCGGCGGGTGGTCTGCTAAGCAAATGTGGGGGGACGTTTGGTGAGGACGGCGTCGGCGCCCTCGGCGAAATCCGGTGTGCCGATGAGTTCGATCTGTCCGGCTCGTTCACGCTCGAGGGCGTGGTCGAGGTGGCCCAGGGTGGACGCGGCGAGCGCCCGTCTGGTCAGTTCGAGGGCGCGCCGCGGCCCGGCTCCCAGCGTGCCGGCGACGGCCTCGACATGGGCCGCGAGCTGGTCATCCGGCAGGATCCGGGCCACCAAGCCGGTCTGGGCGGCGTCGGTGGCGGAAAGCCGCTGCCCGAGCAGCGCTAATTCTGTAGCCCGCGCCCGGCCGATCGCCGCGGCGACGAGCGCGGTCGCGCCGCCGTCGGGCATCAGCCCGATGCTGGTGAACGACAACAGGAAATACGCGCTTTCGGCGGCGTAGGTGAGGTCTGCGGCGCAGGCGAGCGCCACTCCGTACCCGACCGCGGGGCCGTTGACGGCGGCGATGACGGGGACCGGCGCGGAGACGATGCCGCGGATCACCCGGTTCGCGGCGTCCATCACCACCTCGGGTTCCTCGCCCGTCACCGCGGTCAGATCCGCTCCCGTGCAGAAGGCTCTTCCCGCGCCGGTGAGCACGATCGCGCGGGCACCGGTCGCTTCCGCCCCGCTGATCGCGGTGTCGAGTGCGACCAGGTCGTCGACGCCGAGGGCGTTCATGCGGCCGGGCCGGTCGATCGTGATGTGAAGCAGGCGGCCGGTGCGGACGGTCCGGATAGCGGTCGGGGTCATCGGATCAGCCGAGCCGCTCGATGATGGTGACGTTGGCTTGTCCGCCGCCCTCGCACATGGTCTGCAACCCGTAGCGTCCGCCGGAGCGTTCGAGTTCGTGCAGCATGGTGGTCATCAGCCGGGTGCCGGTGGCGCCGATCGGGTGGCCGAGAGCGATGGCGCCGCCGTTGGGGTTCACCCGCTCCGGGTCGGCGCCGGTCTCCTGCAACCACGCCATCACGACCGGGGCGAACGCCTCGTTGACCTCGAACACGTCGAAGTCGTCGATGCGCATGCCGGTCCGCTCGAGTGCCCGTTCGGTGGCGGGGATCGGTGCGGCGAGCATCATGACCGGATCGGCGCCGAGCACGGTCAGGTGATGGATCCGGGCCCGCGGAGCCAGGTCGTGGCGGCGTACCGCCTCGGCGGAGGCGATGAGCATGCCCGAGGCGCCGTCGGAGATCTGGCTGGCGACCGCGGCGCTCAAGCGCCCCCCCGGCGTGAGGCTCGGCAGGGCGGCCATCTTCTCCGGTGTGGTGTCGGCGCGCGGTCCTTCGTCGGTCGTCATCTGCTGGTAGGGGAGGATCTCGGCGGCGAAGCGTCCGCCGGCGATCGCCTGCAGCGCCCGGCGGTGGCTTTCCAGGGCGTACTGCTCCATCGCCTCCCGGTCGATTCCCCACTTTTCGGCGATCATCTCGGCGCCGCGGAACTGCGAGATCGTCTCGTCCCCGTAGCGGGCCCGCCACCTCGTCGAGCCCGAGTAGGGGTCGCGCACGCCGAACGCCTCGCCCGCGGTGACCGACGACATCAGTGGGATCTGGCTCATGTTCTGCACCCCGCCCGCGACGATGAGGTCGGCGGTGCCGCTCATCACGGCCTGCGCGGCGAAATGTACAGCCTGTTGCGAGGATCCGCACTGGCGGTCGATGGTCACGCCGGGCACTGTCTCGGGCAGGCCCGCAGCGAGGGCCGCGGTGCGGGCGATATCGCCCGCCTGCGGACCGATGTTGTCCAGGCAGCCGAGGATCACGTCGTCGACCGACGCGGGGTCGACACCGTTGCGTTCGACGAGTGCGCCGATCACATGGGCCGCGAGGTCGACCGGGTGTGCGGCGGCCAGTGCGCCGCGGCGGCGGCCTACCGGGGTGCGTGCCGCGTCGATGATGTATGCCTCTGGCATTGATGTCTCCGAATCGTCGTCTCAGGTGGTCGATGGTTGACGTGTGCGCGAGTGCAGGTAGGCGTCGAGCAGGACGGTCAGCACGACGCGGCCTTCGCTGTCGACCACGGTGCTCTCGGTGGTGACGAGGGCGCGTGCCCGGTCGTCGAACTGGATGTCGTCGATGACGACGGTGCCGGTCAGCACGTCTCCTGGACGCACGGGACGGCGGAACCGCAGATCTCGGATGCCGCGCCCGGCAATGGCCGCCCAGCTGTGCCCCACTGCGTCGAATGTCAGCCGTTGCAGGATCGCCAACGTGTGGATTCCACTGGCGATCAGGCCACCGAACTGGCCGTCCTGCGCCGCCGCCCGGTCGATGTGAAACCACTGGGGATCCCAGTGGGTGGCGAAGTCGACGAGTTCGGCCTCGGTCACCGTGTGTGAGCCCAAGTCGAAACGCTGGCCGATGCCCAGGTCCTCGGCGTATACAAGGCGTGTGTGCTCATGGTGCGATCCCACCTGCACGCCGACGGGTTTCACCGCGGCGCCATGCGGATCGCGCCGTCGAGGCGGATGGTTTCGCCGTTGAGCATCGGGTTGGTCACGATCGCCTCGACCAGCTGCGCGTACTCGGCGGGGTCGCCGAGCCGGTTCGGGTGCGGCACCTGCTGTCCCAGCGAAATCTGAGCCGCCTCGGGCAGCGTGCCCAGCAGCGGGGTCTTGAACAGGCCGGGCGCGATGGTGTTCACCCGGATCAGCAGCGACGCCAGGTCGCGGGCGATCGGCAGGGTGGCGCCGACGATCCCGCCCTTCGATGCCGAGTACGCGGCCTGTCCGATCTGCCCGTCGAAGGCCGCGACCGAGGCGGTGTTGACGATCACGCCGCGCTCGCCGTCGACGGGCTCGTTCTGCGACATCGCGTGCGCGGCGAGGCGGATGACGTTGAAGGTTCCGGTCAGGTTGACCTTGACGATCTTCTCGAATTCGGCCAGCGGGAACGGTCCGTTCTTACCGACGGTCTTGACGGCGTTGCCGATGCCGGCGCAGTTCACGGTGATTCGCAGTGAGGACTCCGCGTTGGCGCGCTCGACCGCCTCGGTGACCGCGGCCTCGTCGGTGACATCCGCCGGAGCGAATTCCACGGTGTCGCCGAGAGCAGCCAGCGCATCCGTGTTCGCGGTGGGCAGGTCGACGGCGATTACCCGGGCGCCCGACTTGGCGAGGGCGGTGACGGTGGCCAGTCCGAGGCCCGAGGCTCCGCCGGTGACGAGTGCGTTGGTTCCGGTGATATGCATGAATACTCCTGACGAAATAGGTTGAGAACATCGGGTTTTTGACAAAGTGAGGTGTGACTGACGCAGTGGTGTCACTGCGCGAAGGTCAACCTCATAAGGCGCGGCCGATGAGTTCCTTCATGATCTCGTTGGTGCCGCCGTAGATCTTCTGCACGCGGGAAGCGGCGTACATCTGCGCGATCGGGTACTCCATCATGTAGCCGTAGCCACCGAAGACCTGCAGGCAGCGGTCGACGATCTCGCACTGCTTGTCGCTGCCCCACAGCTTGGCCATCGACGCGGTCGCCGCGTCGAGGGTGCCGTCGAGGTGACGCTGGATGCAGTGGTCCATCAGGGTCTTGCCGGCCAGCACGTCGGTCTTGCACTCGGCGAGTACGAACTTCGTGTTCTGGAAGTTCAGGATCGGCTTGCCGAAGGCGTGACGTTCCTTGGCGTACCTGATGCTCTCCGCCACCGCGGCCTCGGCCACCGCGACACCGCCGACACCGAGGATCAGCCGCTCACGCTGCAGCTGACCCATCAGCTGGTAGAAGCCCTGCCCCTCGACGCCGCCGAGCAGATTCGCTGCCGGCACCCGCATGTCGGTGAACGACAACTCGCGGGTGTCCTGGCCGTGCTGGCCGATCTTGTCCAGCACCCGCCCACGCTCGAACCCCGGAAGATTCTCCGTCTCCGCGACGAGCAGCGAGATACCCTTGGAACCTTGGCTCGGGTCCGTTTTGGCGACGATGACGAGCAGGTCGCAGTGCGACGCGTTCGAGATGAACGTCTTCGAGCCGTTGATCACGTAGTGGCCGCCGTCGCGAACCGCGGTGGTCCGTACGGCCTGCAGGTCCGAGCCGGTGCCGGGTTCGGTCATCGCAATGGCGAGGACGCTCTCACCGCTCGCACATTTCGATAGCCAGCGCTTCTTCTGGTCCTCGGTGGCATAGGCGGCGATGTAGTGCGCGACGATCGTCGAGTGCACGGCGAAGCCGAACGCGGTGTCGTGGGCGTAGGCGATCTCCTGCTGCACGATCGCCTCGTGGCCGAAGTTGCCGCCCCCGCCGCCGTATTCTTCGGCGATGTCGAGGCACAGCAGTCCCGCGGCGCCGGCCTTGGTCCAGAACTCGCGGTCGACCTGGTGCTGCGCGGCCCAACGGTCCTGGTTCGGGGTGGCTTCCTTGCGGAAGAACTCGGCGGCGTGCTTACGCAGCAGCGCCTGATCGTCGGTCTCCCACGGGGAGCGGTAATCGGGGAACAGCTCGCTCATGATCGGTCCTACTTTCCGGTGAATTCGGGGGCGCGCTTGGCGAGGAACGCGGCCTGGCCCTCGCGGCTGTCGGCGGAATGGATGGCAACGTGAAAGTTGCGCTTCTCGTGCTCGAGTCCTTGCGCCAGAGAGGTTTCCAGGGCCTGGAGGGCGGCATCCTTGGCCAGCGCCACCGCGAGCGGTGAGTTGGCGGCGATCCGCTGCGCCATGGCGACCGCCGCTTCGAGGGCGGTGCCGTCCGGGACGGTCTCGGCGACGATGCCGGCCGCGCACGCCCGCTGTGCGGACAGGAAGTCGCCGGTGAGCAGTAGGGCCATCGCCTTGGACTTGCCGACGGCCTGAATCAGGCGCTGGGTTCCGCCGCCGCCCGGGATCACGCCGAGCTTCACCTCCGGGACACCGAACTTGGCGGATTCGCCGGCGATGACGATGTCGCAGGCAAGCGCCAACTCGCAGCCGCCGCCGAGTGCGAGGCCCTCGACCGCAGCGAGGACCGGCTTCGGGAATCGGCCCAGGTCGGCCCAGATGGTGCCGCCCAGCGCGGCTCGATCGCCGAGCAGCGACTGGTCGCGAATGGCGTCGAAATTGGTGATGTCGGCTCCGGCGCAGAAGATCCCGCCGGCGCCGGTGAGCACGATGGCACGGATCTCGTCGTCGTGCCGAGCCGCGACGAGCTCGGTGTTCAAGGCGGTGAGCACCGCCTCGTTCAGACTGTTGCGAGCCTTGGGCCGGTTGATCTCCAGGATCAGGAGGTGGCTGTCGCGGGCCGTGCGTAGCGGGGCGTTGTCGGGGTTCATCGGACGTCCTCGTAGACGTTGGTGTGCGCGGCGCGCATGGCCTTCTTGTCGAGCTTGCCGACGCTGGTGCGGGGCAGCTGGTCCAGATACAGGACGGTCTCGGGCAATTGCCATTTGGCGAATGCATCGGCGAGCAATTCGTGGATCTCCGACAGTGGAAGTTCCTGCCCGTCGGTCGTCACGACGAGTGCTACTGGACGCTCCTGCCACTTCGGGTGCGGGACGCCGATGACGGCCGCCTCGGCGATCTTCGGATGGGCAACGAGTGCGTTCTCCATGTCGATGGAGGAAATCCATTCGCCACCCGACTTGACCACGTCCTTGATCCGGTCGGTGATCTTCAAGTAACCATTCGGGTCGATGGTCCCGACATCGCCGCTACGCCAATACCCGTCGAGGAACTTGTCGGCGTCGTCGTCGAGCTTGTGATAGCGCTCGATGATCCACGGTCCGCGCAGCAGCACTTCACCCTGACTCGTGCCGTCGTGCGGGAGATCGTTGCCTTCCGCGTCGACGATCCGGATGTCGATGCCGTTGACCGGCAAACCCTGCTTACGCTTGAGATCCCACTTCTCCTCGTCCGAGATCACACCGCGCAGCGAGGGCTTCAGTCCCCGGTTCACCGCGACCAGAGGGGTGGTCTCGGTGGCGCCGTAGGCGTGGATGACGTCGGCTCCAGTGATGTCGTGGAAGTCGCGCATCAGCGACAGCGGCGGCTCGGTGGCACCGGACAGCAGCCGCGCGCGGGAGAAGTCCGGTGCGACCGCAAGCGTCTTGATGTAGTTCATCATGGGCTGGAAGATCGCCGGCGCACCGTTTGCGACGGTGACTTGCTCCGCGATCATCGCGTCCACGAGGACGGATGTGTCCTCGGCGATGTAGCGACCGGGCAGCACGATTTTTGCGGCACTGTAGGCGGCCGCCTGGGGTAGGCCCCAGCCCTGGCCGTGGAACATCGGCGTGATGAGCATGACGGCATCGTCGCTGCTCATCCCGAGTCCGGCGACCTCGGCGAGGGTGTGCAGGTAGATGCCGCGATGCGAGTAGTAGATGCCCTTGGGCCTGCCGGTGGTGCCGGTGGTGTAACACGCGCTGTAGGAGGAGGTTTCGTCGATGACCGGCCAGTCGATCTCCGGGCCGGCGTCCGCGAGCAGGTCCTCCCAGTGCACCGCGTGCGGGAGCGTGGTGGTGATGTCGGCCAGCGGCTTATCGGTCATCACCACCCACGTCTTCACGTTCGGCGTATGCGGTGCCAGCGCCTCGGCAACCGGAAGCAGCGACTCGTCGATGAGGACCACCGATGCATCACTGTGTCCGGTGACGTAAGCGAGATCCTCTGGCGCCAAACGCAGGTTCATCTGCAACATCACGGCAGCGAGGCCGGGAATCGCCCAGTACAGCTCGTAGTGCCGCTTGCTGTTCCAGTCGAGGATCCCGACCACATCGCCCGGCCCGACGCCGATCGAGCGAAGTGCATTGGCACTTCGTTGGATTCGCGCGTAGGCATCGGCGTAGGTGTACCGGTCCCAGCCGCCGTCCGCGGTGCGGTACACGATCTCCTGCTCGGGATAGGTGCGCGCGGCGTGCCGGATGATGGTGGTGGTGTTGAGTTGATAGTGGTCGCCGTGGGTGGAGGGCAGGCCCCTCACGATCTCGTGGCTCATGACGTCCTCAGATGCGTTCGATGATGGTGGCGTTCGCGGTGCCGGTGGCCTCGCAGACGGTCTGCAAGCCGAACCTCTTGCCGGAGCGTTCGAGTTCGCAGAGCAGGTCGGTGAGCATCCGGGCTCCGGTCGAGCCCAGCGGGTGGCCGAGGGCGACGGAGCCGCCGTTGACGTTCAGCTTGTCGTCCGGGACGCCGAATTCCCGTTGGAAGATCAGCGGCACACCGGCGAAGGCCTCGTTGACCTCGAACAGGTCGATCTCCTCGACGGCCAACCCGCTTCGGCCGAGCGCCTTGTGGGCGGCGTCGAGGATCGCGGTGAACTGGATGATCGGGTCGGCGGCGGCGACCGACAGCGCGCGGAACCGGGCGCGTGGGATGAGGCCGTTGCGCTCGGCGTACTCGCGGTCGGCGATCAGCAGCGCGGCCGCGCCGTCGCTGATCTGCGAGGAGTTGGCCGCCGTGGTCCGCCCGTCGGCGCCGAACACGGCTTTCAGGCTCGCCATCTTGGCGGGGTCGATGTGCTCGCGGATGCCCTCGTCCGAGTCGATGACCGGACCGGTCGGGTCGTCGGGGTCGGCGGTGATCGGCACCATCTGGTCGCGGAACTTCCCGGCCCGCGTCGCGGCGTGCGCCCGCTCGTGGCTGCGAGCGCTGAACGCGTCCAACGCCGCTCGGCTCAGGTCGAACCTCTCGTTCATCAGCTCCGACGACGGGCCCTGCGCCATCAGCCCACCGTCGTAGCGGTCGAGTTCGCGCGGGCTGTACTGCGGGCCGAGCGGCGCGCCGGGCAGGAACGCCGGAGGCATCGGCACCCGTGACATCGACTCGACGCCGCAGGCGATCACCAGGTCGTGGGAACCCGCCATCACCGCCTGGGCGGCGAAGCTGACCGCCTGCTGCCCTGAACCGCACTGGCGGTCGATCGTCACCGCGGGGACCGACTCGGGCAGCCCGGCGGCGAGCACCGCGTGGCGGCCGAGATTGCCCGACTGGACATCGTGCTGGATGACGCAGCCGGTGATGACGTCCTCGATCGCGGCGGGGTCGACGCCGGCGCGGGCCACAAGCTCCCGCAGCGTCTGCCCGAGCAGGTCCACCGGATGCCATGCGCTGAGGATCCCTCCGCGACGGCCGACCGGGGTCCGGACCGCGCCGACGATAACGGCCTCGCGAACACTCATGACAAAGCTCCTTGTGCTGAATTACGGGGTGCCGAATCGCGGATTCCGATCAGGGGAATGTCGAGGCGCTTCGCGACCTCCTCCCATTCGCGCGTCGGCTTGGAAAGAAACGTCTGCTCGAGCTCCTCCTGGGTGCCCTCGACACCGAGACCGGCGCGGGCGCGCTCCCAGAAGTGCGGCTCGAGCGCGGCCAGCGCGACGTGGCCGTCGGAGCTGGAGTAGATCCGGTAACCGGGATGCGCCCCGCCGAGCGGCGCGCCCGCTCCCATCAGACCGTGCCGAACTGCGGCGCCGGCGTCGGCGGCCGCCTGTTCGAGGACGACCCGCTCGCGGTGTCCCACGCCGGACTCCGCGGCCACGCGCAGGGCGAGCAGGGCCGCGGACACGGCGCGCTCGGCGCCGAGCAGGTCGGCCACCGGGACGGTCGGCATCGTCGGCGGCTGGAGAGTGCCGTGCAGGGCCTGGTACGTCAGGTCATGGCCGGGCTGCTCCGCCGCGATCCCGTCGTGCCCGACGATCTCGATATGCGACAGGTGCGGATTCGCCGCGGTCAACTCGTCCAGGCCGAGCTTGACCAGCGCCGAGGGGCGCATGGCGGTGAGCATCAGGTCGGCACGCGACAGCTCGCGCGCCGCCACCGCCCGATCAGCGGGGTCCTTGAGGTCGAGGGTCACGACCCGCTGGCCCACAGTGAGCTCGTCGTACCACGTCGGCGCCACGGCCCGCAGCGGGTCGCCGGCCGGCGGTTCGATCTTGGTGACGGTGGCGCCCAGCGCCCGTAGCCGCGCGGCGGCGAGCGGGCCCGGCAGATTGATCGCGAGCGACACCACCTGCACGCCCTGCAGCGAACTCGACTGCGACATCATCAACCCCTTTTTGACTATACTGATGTATAGCCATTAATGCGCATGTACTGTCTAATGTCAAGGGTGTATGCTTTTTTCTCTGATAGGAGGCAATTTCTGTGACCGACCCCCGCGCCAGTGACGAGGACCTCACCGCGAAGGCCCGCATTCGCAACGCCGCGCTCGACCTCTACGCCGAGCGCGGCGAGGATCGCGTCTCGATGCGCGCCGTCGCCGCCGCCGCCGGGGTCGCCGTGGGATTGGTGCAGCACCACTTCAAGACCAAGGACGGGCTACGCGTCGCCGTCGAGCAACTGGTCGTCGACTATTACGCTCTGGCGATCGCCTCTGTGCCGGACGAGGGCGCCCCAGCGCAGGTCGCCGCCGCTCGAGACGAGGCGGTGCGGCACATGCTCGCGACGCATCCGACGGTGGTGAACTACATCCGGCGCGCTGTGCTCGATCCGCAGGGAAAGAGCGAGTTACTCGAGCGGCTGACCGACCTGAGTCGCAGAGAGATCTCCAAACTCCGCTATTCGGGCAAGACCTCGACACGGCGATCCGAGTCCTCACAGGTCATCGGGCTGATGGTTCGTCAGCTGGGGCAGCTGCTCATGCAGCCGATGATCGATGACATGTGTGACTTCCTCGACCGGACGGGCGTGCCGCACAGCGACAAACTGACGCTCTCCGTGACCGTAATCTAGCGGTAGTTTGTTGGGTCAGGTCGGAGGTAGAGGTGCAGGCCGTGGCCTGTTTCGCGGCTCAGGAGAGACTTCCGCCGACATGCGTCGTCAGGTCCTGAGCGGTCATCCGCCACCCTTCGACTCGCGCTACTCGTCGTCGTCGGCGTCCGGGTCGCGCAGCGGTCGGTGAACTCCGCTGGGGTCGGGCAGGTGGAAGCTGTAGTGCCCGTCGATGCCGATGTGGGCGCGCACGAACGCCGACAATCGCTCGACATCGGTGTCGAGCACCGGGTATCCGCCGGCTCGCAGCGCGGCGAGGGCGCGGTTCTCGTAGACGGTGTTCCACACGACGACGCAATTGAGCACCAATCCCAGCGCCGAGAGCTGGTCTTCCATGCCCTCGTAGTAGGCGCGGGTCATCTCGCCCTTGCGGCCGTGATAGATCGTGCGCGCCAGGTCGTGACGACCCTCGACGAGATTGGACTGGGCCTTGCCCTCGCGCCGGTAAGGTTCGTCGTCGGCCAGGCGCAGGATGTGCAGGGTCTTGAAGATCCGCCCGAAATGGGCGATGGCCTGGCCCAACGCGGTCGGCTGCCCGTCGCGGGAGATCATCCTGGTGACCTCGTGCGCCGACACCTCACCGGAGTGGATCGACACCGCGATCCGGCACATGTCCTCCCAGTGCGCGGCGATCTTGGCGGTGTCGATCACCCCGCGCGCCGCCTTGTCCAGCGGCCCGTAGTCGGCTCGGGCGTCGATGCGCCACAACCGCTGATCGGGCAGGTTCGCCAGCTGCGGCCGGTACTGGCGGCCGATCAGATGCAGCAGTCCGAACACGATGTCGGAATACGACCCGGTGTCGGTGATGATGACCTCCGGAATCCGCCCGCCGTGCTGGGACACGATCACGTCGATGGTGTGCAGCGAATCGCGAGGTGTTCCGCGCAGCACCTTGCCTGCCAGCCCGGCGGACTGGTCGTTGAGCATGTTCAACCAGGTGATGCCCAGTTTCCGGCCGAAGTACTTCGGGTTCGGGCGGGCGTTATGGGTGCGCACGGGCACCACGAACCGCATCCCGTCCACCGAGGCGACCAGCCCGCCGCCCCACGCTTGGGCCAGGGGGATGTCGGCCTGGGCGTCGACCAGCACGGCGTTGGCCGCCTCGATGGTCTCGGCCCGCACGTAGCACTGGTCGACGTGCAGCAGCCGATCCCTGGTCAGGGCGTCGACACCAGGCGTTGTCACCGGTTTGAACCCGACGTTCATCGCATAGGAACAGAGCACGGCCGCCACCGACAAGCCGAGGTCGGCGACGCGGGCCTCGTTGCCCGAGGTGTGGGTGAACGCCTCGGTGAAACCGGGATGCCAGCTCATCACCTCCGTGACCAGTTCCGGCAGGTCCACACGCGGGATCATCGCCTCCACCCGGCGGCGCAGGTCGACCAGCGACGCGGGCTCGGCCTTGGCGTCCAGCGCGGCGACGTGCAGTTTGCCGTCGGCGTCGATGCTGGCTGGGGTGTCCTCGCCCAGCCGTGCGGCCAACTCCCGATAAGCGGTCTCCAACGCCGTCGCGCGATCGGTCAGCAGCTGCGTCGGCGCGGCGGGCAGGCCCAGCGCGTTCATGCCGGCGTCACGCGCAGCCTCCCAGGCTTCGCCTGCCAGCAGGTGCGCCCGCGGGTCGCGCCACCGCGACGAACGCACCGCGAAGATGCTGCGGTGCTTGAGGTGTCGGTGGAACTGTTCCAACACGCAGATCGTGTAGGAGTTCCGGTCGACGGTGCCCTCCGGTCGGCCCGGCGTGTAGATCAAGCGCTTCCACGCGCCGACGATCAAGTCGTGGTCGACCTTGCGGGCGTCCAGCAGGTTTGCCGGGATCTTGCCCGACGACCTGGATGTCAGCAGCTCGGCGAGGGTCTTCATTGCCGCCAGGACGGCGGCGCCGTCACTGGTCGCGCCGAACTCGATCGTGTCCATCAGCATCGACAGGAACGGGCGGACCGTGGCGAACTTGCCGGCCAACTCGATCAACCGCTGCCCATCCAGCTCCGCGTCGTCGGCGGGCACCAGCTCGTCGACCGCCTGGACCGCGTGCCGCAACTCGGCCCGGGTGACGGTCTTCTCGATCATGTCCAACACCACGCCCAGCCCGACGTCCTGGTTGACCTCGACCATCTCCAGCAGCACCTTCACCGCTGCCGCGAGCTTGCCTGCGTTGCGTGACACCCTCGGATAGCGACGCAGCTTCTCCTCGCGAGACTCCCGCTCGGCCTTGGACAGAAGCTTCGTCGTCATCAACATGTCGAAGGTCTCCAACACGTCGTCGACCGCCCGCGCGCTCAACACAACGACCGTCGCGGCCAGCACCGCCAAGCGCTGCTCACGCGTGGGCAGCCGCCGCAGCGCGGCGGCCTTGCTCGCCAACCCGTAGGTCGCCAACCCCGTCAACCGACGCGGCGGGATCGCCCTCACGTCGATGCTGTCCACCCCGACCGCTTGCAGGTCGACAACCCTGCGCAGCGCCGCGAGCATCCCCTTCGACGACGCCTTGAACACGCCCTTGCGCAGCCGCTCCAGCTCGCTGACCTTCTGCCCGCCCTCCGCAGGAACCTCCAGCAGCCGCAACAAGGCAGACGCGGACTCCGAGGTCAGCTGCTCGCCGAGCTGGCGCCACAACCGGGCGTCCGCCGCGTTGCGGCCGTCGCCGATCAGCCGCTCCAACGTGGTGATCCCCGGCAGCAGCGCCTGACGCTTCCGCAGCCATGTCACTGCGTCGCCGAAGATCGCCTTCGGTCCGTCGCCGGTCATCCACGCCTGGTCGACGATCCACGACGTGAGCTCCGACTCCATCTCGCCGAACGGCTTGAGTCCGTACACCTGCTGGATTTCCCAGGCGTGTTCGAGCTTGGTCTTCTCCCGATCGGTGTACCGCTTCACCATCGACGGATCGGAGATCTCCAACTGCTCGGCCAGATACTCGATCAACGCGGGCGGGACATCCAGCGGATCAGCCAGGAACATTCCCAGGTGACGCACCGTCACCACCTGCACCGCGAACCCCAGACGGTTGTAGTCGCGCCGCCGCGCAGCGATCAGCCGCCGGTCCTCGTCATCCAAGTAGCAGTAACGCTCCAGCTCCTGCCGAGACAACGCACCGAACCGGCCATAGCCGCCCTCATCAGTCACGACGACATGAAATCACCTACAGCGCAAGGTCGCTCGGCGATTGCCCCTTAGCGCCGGATTTCGTCAATCTGCTCCCCGACCCCCA
>NZ_WVTE01000290.1:32451-46908 GCF_009939605.1 Rhodococcus sp. YH1
GGGGCGTTCGCCGGCGGTGAGCAGCGGGGCGCGTGGGGTACGGGAGCGTTCGCCGGCGGTGGCGTAGTCGCGGCGGATGCCGGCCACGGTGGCCCGCACCAGCTCGTGGCTGGTGGGGAGGGGTAGCCGGCGGTGCGGTGCTGGTGCGCGATCGCCGCCACCCACTTGGCCAGGGTCGACGGCGCGTACGCCCGCCGCCCCTCGGTGAGGGTGTCGGCGGCGACAGCCAGATACGCGGACCCCGTCGCCGGATGCGCCGGCAACGCGGGGTGGCCTTCGGCGCCGCACCAGCTGGTGAAGCGGCGCCAGGCGGCGGTGTAGGCGCGGCGGGTGCCGGCGGAACGCGCCGCGGTCACCGACGCCTCGATCCGGGTCCGCACCGGCTCGGCGAGCAGCGGCGCCGCGGCCGGTGCGGGGGTCAGAAGAGGCCACATCCCGGCATTGGGGCGGGTGTCGTCCTGGTCGAGAGTCTCGCCGGGCGCCCTACCGGGGGTGCTCCGACAGTTCGGCAGCGGAAAACGCGCTGAGGTGCGTTTTCGTGGGAGAGGGTGCGGGAAGGACGATTCTCGTCACCGACCGCGCACACACCGGGAGTGACAAACCCCCAGCTGACCGAATGCGCCCGATTTGCGTGATTTATGCAGTTTCCACAAGACGGCTGTCCCGTGAACTTCCCACTGGCATATCAGTACGTGACCAGGGGTTTCCCATCCGTGTCAGCACGTTTTTCGTTCGAGGTCAGTGCGGTCCGGCTCGGATCCTGCTCCGGAATGCGGGACAGGCCTAGGGCTTTGTGGGCGAGCAGGAGGTGCCTCGTCCTGGTCGGAAAACGGCCCAGGTTGCTTTCTCGATCCGCGGGTACTCCCGACTGTCGACCGGCGTCGGGCGAACAACACGAGCCATCGATGTCTCAGGACTCGTCGAGAACGCGCGTTTTGAACCATCAGTTGCCGACACCAGTGTTGAAGCATCGTCGTCGCAGGTGGCGCGGTCGGGCTGGTCTTCCCGTGGCCATGTTCCGAGAAGGAGGACTTGCGAAACAACGTCTTCCACCTGCCCGTGAGAGAGCAGACCACGGTGACGCCCCACGAGTCCGCCATAGGGTACCCACCCCGGACCCCCATCCAGCACGGCTAAACAAGACTTCATCCGCTCGCCTCCAGGGGAGGGCACGTTCCAACCCCACGTCCTCACGCAAGCGTCCTGTTTGACGATCGGTAAACAGCACAGCCGTCAGGGGCACCACGCACGCGGTGGTGTAATGCAGTATTACGGAAGTGAATACTGTATTCTAATCTGTAGTTCAGACTACATGGAGGATCCGATGGCCACCCTCACGCTCCGTGTCAGCGACGAGACTCGAGAAGAGCTTGAGGCGCTGGCCCAATCCAAGGGCGCGACCGTCAGCGCATTGTTGCGGGACCAGATCGATCAGTTGCTCGGTCGCGACGTGGAGATGCGTCGTGGCGATGTGCCTCAGTCACTGACGATGAGCGAACGGCTACTGCTCGCGAGCCAGTCGAGGATTCTGGCCGCTCTCGTGCCGGACGAGGCCGACTACTACGCACGACGAAGCGAAGCTCTCGAGGAAGGGTATGCCGGCGAGTACGGCGATGTGTTCGCTACGGTCGGTCCAGAACTCACCCGCACCGAATGCGCTTTGGTATGGGACTTGCTCGACATGTTCCGTGTCCTGAGCGCAAGCATCGAGGCGCTCAATCCCGCTGATCGAGCCGTCCTCGGGGAAGAACGCATCGACCGGCTGCAGTTCCAGGGATTCGACATCAGCGACGAGCTAGAAGGCCGGCTGCTGTCATATGTGCAGTATCTGGTGCGCGGGAGGAGATGGTCGGAAACCGGCCCACGACTGGAGGAGATCGGCGACGACGGCAACTCTCATCACCGCTGTTTACCCTTCTATCGACTTCTGCTGGACACCTACCGGCCGATCATCACCACTCGTGCCAAAAGCCGGGGATACTCTCTCGATGCCTACCGCCTCGACCTCGAAGAGCTCATCGAGTTGGCGGAGGCCAGCTTCCGATGACGCGGTTCTTCACAGAGTCCGCAACTGCGGGGGTAGGCCGGAAGCCACCAGGTCGGGAGCTGTTGTCGCCGACGCAGCGACTACCTGGTTCGGCGCCCGGACTCACTTTTGCACCCCTCACTGACAAGATCCCCGCTTGTGCACGCATTCATTGACGAGTCCAAGCGTGACGGCTACATGCTCTGCGCTGTCACCGTCGCCGGCGGAGATGTCGCAGCGCTGCGTAAGCAGGTGGAAGCGCTGCGTCCGCGAGGCAGCGCACGTATACACATGAAGTCCGTCAGCAAGAAGGACGCGCCAAAGCTGGTCACCGAGGTATCGAAGCTCGACGCGGCCAGTCGCCTCTACGTCGTGAAGTCGGGAAAGATGCCCGAACGAAGCGCCCGCGATCTCACTCTCGGGGCAGCTGTCCGGGATTTGGCTACGCTCGCGGTGAGCCGGGTCCTTATCGAATCCTGCAATCAGGATCGAGAGGATAATCGGACGAT
Organism: Rhodococcus sp. YH1; assembly: GCF_009939605.1. Taxonomy (NCBI): domain Bacteria; kingdom Bacillati; phylum Actinomycetota; class Actinomycetes; order Mycobacteriales; family Nocardiaceae; genus Rhodococcus; species Rhodococcus sp. YH1. Next base: position 34,987 of record NZ_WVTE01000290.1, read on the forward strand.
CCGCGACGCCTTGGGCGCCGATGCGCCGTTCGTCTACCACCATGCTTCCCCGAGCGATCCACTGCTGTGGCTCCCCGATATCCATGCATGGGCCTGGGGCCGCGGTGGCCAGATGAGAGCGAAGATCGCACACCGGATCGAGGTATTCATGCTCTGACAACGAGAAGAACCCCACCCGTGGGGTGAGGTTCTTCTCGAGCGTGATGGGCGCGCAAGGCTGGAAACCGCTAGGTGGAGCTGCCCACAGGGGGTACTTACGCTCCGGAGACCTCCTACACGAACCGCTTCCCTCGGCTATTGCCTTAGGCAACCACACAATACCACTATCAACCACTTACGGACTGGTCTCGTCTCGACTTGAGAGGCGTGCGATTCCCCGGATGAACTGGCGTGACGCCCTGACGTGCGGCAGCTCGGACAGGCCCCGCCCAGAGCCGGTAGGGGCGCGATCCCTCAGTTTTCCGCGTAATAGTTACCAGCAAACTGGGAGTTGTAGTACCAGTCCACCGTCCGACCGCCGCTCATGACGATGGACCGCACATTCTCGTCCTGCAAGTTCAGCACCTTCATCACGTCACCGACTTTGCTCAAGGCTTCGATCCGATGGAACGCATGACCATGCTGCTCGGCAAATCTGGCGAGCGCCTGAAGCTTCACCAGTGAGTCGTCCAAGTGGTGGCCGTGGGGGTCCACGATCGACGCCTTAGGCTCACCTTCGATCTCATGAAAGAAGATGAAGTCCGGATGCATCGAACGCCAGTTGCCGGTCGTCTCATCGCGATAGGCGATTCCGAGCGAGTCGGCGGTCTGGCGTGGCGGGTTTCGGTACCACGCGAGCGCCCCTGAGCGTGCGATCTCGTACTTGACGATCTCGCCTTCCCAGTCATTAAGGTTGGTGATAGGCGCATCTCCGTTCTCATCCGACATCAGGTGCAACTTCACCAATTCGGCTCGGCGCAACTGTCCGTCGATCTCCTCGATGTAGTCCTCGATCCGGGTGCGCGGCCGCCCCAGCCGGCTGATCTGAGGAGTCGCAGCGAGCGCGTTGATCTCGCGATACTCCTGTTGGCGATCGTCAGGCAAGTCCTGGATTGCGTCTGCATGCTCCTCGAACAGTTCCTCAGCAATCTCGTCCGATTTCTTGTCGACCGCTTCCCGCACCTCCGGCACACAAGCGAGTGCTGCAGCCCGCACGAACGCATCGCGTAATACGTCGTCGCTGTCGTCTTCACCCGTCAGATGGTCGACATATGTCTGTGCGATATCGGAACCGAACGCCTTGCGTGCGTCCTCGAATGCGACTCGAATGGCTCGTTCGTCGGCCTGTTCGACGATGTCGGTGTATCCGACACCTTTCGTGCCGAACTTCGCCGATATTTCCTGCAGACGCACTGCCAACACCTCAGCAGTGGCCGCTTTCACCCGACTCTTGTACAGCCCGGCCGAATCATCGAGCACCTTGTGGATTTTCCGAGCCATCTCAGCGAGTGCGTCCCGGCGAACACCATCGGTTGACAGTGCTAAAGCAAGCGAGGCAAGACGTTTCACCGGCGAAGTGCCGCGCTGGGGAATCGTCATGGACGGCAGGTTGTCCCACACCGTCCAGACCTCGTCGGGAATCGCTTTGTTGGGCGTCATGACGCACTCTTCGAGGATCATTTTCCGACCTGTCGGGTCGGGTACGCCGTCGATCTGAGCAGTCAGCAACTTCACGACGTCGCCGGCGGTCTTGCGGTCGAAGAAGGGCAGCAGACAGTCGACGGAGTTGAGTTCGTCGTCGCCCGGGACTCGCCGCGCCAGCGGTGTGCGCACCATCCGGCCGAGGAGTTGCTGGATGTGGTCGTGATCCTTCGCCGGCCGAAACGAAACGAGCACTTCCGCCCGTGGACAGTCCCATCCCGTGGAGATCGCGTCCTTGGCTATAAGCACCCGAACATGGGTGCGGTCTTCGACTACTTGCGGCTCGATCCAGTTGACCTGATGTGCTCCGAAGGTCTGCATAGTGTGTTCGCCCAGCACATGCCGGATGGAGTCGGACCCCAGCTCCGGCATTTCCTCGAAGATGACGTCAAGCGCTTGCCCCAGCTTGTCGTGATCTGGCGTGTTGGGCGCCTGCAGTACCAGTAGCGGATTGACGACGTCCGGCAACCCTTGCGACTCGCAGTACTTCTGCCAGCGTTCGGATGAGCGTTTCAGCTTTTTTGCGGCTCGACGCACCAGAACCATGTCGATGGCCTGCGCTTCGGCCGGGATGTCGATCTTGACGATGTCCTTGACGAGTCCGGACTCTTGTACTTGGAAACCATCGACCTGGACTGGGGGAAGGTAGCGGCGGTCTCCGGACACGGCCGCGTCATCCATTGCCTCTTTGAAGTCTCCGATGGTGGCTGAGATTCCCCACACGATGGGGACGGGCGGGTACCCGGCGTGGCCGTTGATGAGTCGCTGGACAATCGTGGACTTGTCTCGGGTCGCCTTCGTGCCGAACCCCCGGTGCGCTTCGTCGACGATCAGGTAAAGCGTGAGATCGGGGTCGTCGATCGTGTTGGCGATGGTTTGCCAGATCGTGTATCCCTGCAGGTCGGGCTGGACAGACGAGTGCATCCCGTCCAGGACCTCGTCTTCAGTAAGAATCTCGTGCCCGCGAGTGAGAAGCGACGACTTCGAGAGCTTCTGTGTGTTGAGGAAGTACACCTTGCCCGGCTCAAGTTTGGGCTTCGAGAAGGGGGGTTCGATGGTGACAAGGTCTGTCGACACAACCCTGTCGGACGCCTCCATGATGCGGAACCGCGTCTGTTCGTTCAGATTCGGATCGTCGGAGAACCAGATGACGACGGCGCCGTCATCTGGTTCGAAGTCGAAGTCGTCGTTTCCGTAGAACAGCGACTCGATGACGGCGGATGCGATAACGGTCTTGCCAGCACCCGTGGTTGCGGACAGCGACACCGACGTCGGTGTCGTCTCGCGCTCATAGATCGTCTTGGCGCGGTCAAGCGTCACAAGCATGTCTTCGAGGGCGGTGCGTTGATACGGCTTGAGGGTGAACTTCATCGTGCGGCCCTTCCTGCCTCGATCTCGAAGTTACGCAGGTAGGACGAGTACAAGCGGACCGGTTCGACGTGCTCGGGTAACTGTCGCACCATCGCCTCGAACAGTCGGTCCTCATCGGTGACGATGAAGGCGTGAGTCAAACCTTCCTGTGTCTCGACCGTTTTGATAAATGCTTCACTCAAGTCCAGATTCGCGATCACGCCATACGCGTCAGCCACGTCCCAACCAGTGGAGACGTCGTCGATGCGCCGCCCGCGCGCCCCGGCACGTAACCATAGAAATGGCGCAACCTTGGCGAACTCGCGGTTAGAGGACACGCGCATCGCAGACTCGTAGCTGAGGGTGAAGAACTCGACATTCTCTTCGAATCCGTCCGCCATCGGAAACTCATCCGTGAACTTGTAATCCCCCTTGATCGGCTCTCCCATCGAGGTCTTGCCTGTAACGGCAGCCTCTATTCTGGGCTTGGTGATGTGGTCGCAGATGCCCCACTGCTCCCACTCAGGGTCGCCGGGGCGCAGCCCTCCCGCACGTAGGCCCTTTTGGTCTTCAGCACTCACTTCGTTGTTCGTGATCACGATTGAGCGACGGTGGCCACCATCTCGCTTATTGAGACGAAATGTTGCGTGCGCTGTCGTGCCAGATCCAGCAAAGAAGTCTAAGATTACGGCTTCTGGCTTGTCGGCAACGTAAATGGAGAGCGAGTCTTCGACCGCGTATAGCGACTTCGGGTACGGAAAGCGGATTCCAGGAAGGAACGAGGCGAGCATCCGACTACCGTGCCAACCGGGATCATGAGCCGGGCTGTTCCACACAGTCTTGGGTTGCACCGCTTCACGTTTAGCACTACCCAGAAGCACTTCACCACTCTCTCCCCTACCGAGAACTTCGATCTCTCCGCTCTCAATCGCCTTGACCCCCCCTTCGTTGATGAAAAGCACCGGTCGAAGCCCCTTCTTTTCATTCATTGGTCCCACACGGAGGTATCCAGCTTCGGCGTTGCGGCGCGCAATCGAGACACCGGTTCTCCAACGGGCTTCGGTACCGTCTTCGCGAAGCGGCCAAACAGCCTCCAAGCCGGCCGGAACTGGAAATTCTCTACGGTCGGATTGAAGTGGCAGTGGATCTCCCACGGATATGATTCGTCGAGTCTCTGGCTCGATGAGGAGGGGGTAAAAAAGGTTTGGCGAGTTTACACGCAATGACCCTTCGCCGTTTCGTCGGAATTGAAACCACATTTGACGTGGCTTTTCAGACTCAACAGATCCAAGAAGATCTCTAGGGGTAAACGAGATCTTCGCGCTGCCGATGAAGACAAAGAACAGGTACTCATCGACGCGAGCAAACGTGCCGTCGCGCGCGACTCCGCGCTGGGAGATAACCGACGTCACCATTTGGATTCTAGCCTCGGGAAACACCTGTTCCAGCAGCAATCCCAGCCGCAGATACTCCTTCTCATCGATTGTGACGATGAGCACCGAGTCGTCGGGGTTGAGTAGTTCCTTCGCAAGGAAGAGGCGACGCTCCATGAACGCAAGCCACTTGGAGTGACGATAGTGATCGTCCGACTCCACGTAGTCGTTGTTGTACTTCCAGTCCTTGGCCCCGGTGTTGTACGGGGGGTCGATGTAGATGGCGTCGACCTTGCCCCGATGCGTGAATAGCAGCGCTTGGAGTGCATGGTAGTTCTCGGAGTTGATGACAGTGTGGAACGGCTTGTCGCCGCCACGCTCGACTTTCCCCGTGGAGACGAGCCCGGGATAGATCGGGTCTCGGAACTCGGCAACCACGACGAGGTCCTCCACGAGCACGGACCACCCCTCGTCGGGATCGTCCACCGCTACAACGTCAGCCCACCGTTGGCCTTCTTCGGTGTAAGTCCTCGCTACCCGATAGAGACGCTCGTTCTCCTTCTTCGGCATTTCGCCCCGGTCTGGCAAGATGCGCACCTTGTCGTTCTTGCGCACTGGCCGGCCCGGCAATTCCACCGCCTCGGGCGTGTGTCGTTCGAAGTTCAGTCCGAACGGTCGGCGTTCCGCAAGTGCGTCGGTTTCGCGCTGCAGGTCTTTCGCCAACCGAGGATCCATATTGGCGACGTGGCGGATGAGGTCGTTGAGGCGTGACACGGGTCGATTCTTTCCTACGGAGTCGGTGAGACTGTGGCGACCCCTCGTGCGAAGGTGGCGAGGATGCGCTGATGGGTCTGACGGGGCAAATGACGGTTCCCCGGTTCACCGAATGGAGTACCTGGGCGCACAGGTGCTTCTTGAAGCAGCCTGTCGAGTCCAGGCCGCGACACCATCAGTAAGCCATGTGTAGCGCGTGTGCAGGCGACTGCGAGGCGGCCGAACGCCGAGTTGAACTCGTCCAACTCGGAGGCGCCGGTGAGGGGATGGAGGGCGATTGTGATGCCGTTCGTCTGCCCCTGCCACGAGTCGACGGTGGACGCGATCAAGTCGGACTCGATCAGGTTGTGTTTGGCGCTGAGTCGGGCGGCAGCGTCGGCGGCGTCGTCAACCGCCTGATTTCGGGTGGCGAGAATGGCGACGAGAGGGTCGTCCGCATCGGCGCCGGGGCGTTCCTCCTTGGTCTTGCCGCTCGGTGTTCCGTCGTCGTTGTAGATCTGGGAGAAGAGAGTGAACCCTGCTGAGAACAGTTCGTCGAGAAGGGATTCGACGAACTCGATAAGTGGTAGGTCGACGTCGGCAGCTTCGGCGTCCGGCAATCCGTCGACTTCGAGGAGCGTGGGGACGCCGGTAGCGACGGACTCCCACACCGTCTTTGTCAGGCCGGAGAGAGGGCCGAGTCCGATTGATCGGTCACCGGGTGCGGCGACGCAGTTGAGTGACTCCCACTCGGGGTAGAACGCACGCCACAATCCCAGTTGTTCGCCTGTCGGGCGCCAGACTGCGGGCAGTTCGGTGGCCCATGTGTTGGTGTCATCGTCGTCGTAGGCGGTTGGCCAGGCGCGATAGGGGTTGAAGCCGGGGTCGCCGCGCCATGGGTTTTCGGCAATCTCCAAGGGGGGTAGTTGCCCGACGTCACCGACACCTACGTGGATAGGTGCGGTATAGGTGATTTTGTCGAACAGGTGGTGCGGCAATTGCCATGCCTCGTCGACGAACAAGACGTCGAATCGGTAGTCGTCGTGAAAAGATGTGCCGAAGTGACTTCGGATGTGCTGGCGGGTCATTCCGAGCATGTGTGTTGTGGTCAGCACGACAGGTACGTCTTGGGGAATCGCTTTGACCGAGTCGACGACGGTTGCGGACGTCTTGACCCAGTCCGGCACGTCATTGAAGACGCGCTTGGATGCCCACAGCCACACACGGTCCTTGCCGATGTCGTTTCCGAGGGACGCGGCAAGCGGCCACAGCTGCCGGTTCTGGAAGGCTGTGACGGCGACACGCAGGCACTGCGGTTGATCGATGGCGTCACGGACCAGACCGCGTAGCAGGAATGATTTGCCGGCCCCGGCGGCAGCTTTCAGCAGGATGCGTTGAATGTCCGAGCTGCCGTTGAGTGCGTCGAGAAGCTGGCCCTTGGCGAAGGTGGCCGCCGCTTCGTTCTGCGCTGCGGCACGCGAGTGGTGGTAGGCATCGGTAGCGACAAGCGACGGGGATGTAAATGTGACAGTCATCAGCTATTCCACGTCGTCCATCGTCAGCTCGTCGGGTGGTTGGGTGGCCGGCCGATCGGCAGGATCGGGCAGGCTCTCGTCAGCGGCGTTGACGTCGAACGCGTCTGAGTCCAGTACGGGCGGCCATACTTGTGGATTGAGCTCCCCGCGGGCACGGCGGTCTGCGAGGATGTCTGACCACTCGGCTTCGGCCGCCTCGTGAGGTTTGCAGCACCACTGATGGTTGGCAGGGTCGTCGATGAACGAGTCGGGGGTGCAGGTGGGTTTGGGCGCGGACGACGAGTCGACGCTCGGTCGGTTCATGTTCAACCACACGTCGCTTTTGTTATCGGAGAACCACGAGAAATCTGCGACTATCACCTCGTCGCCGACGGTGAAGCCGGGATCGTGGTGTGGTGACCATCTGTATTGGCGAGGGTGTGTCCCGAGAGCCGTAAGCTCACCGATGGGCATGTGGGAGAGCTTGAAGCTGCCCTTCTGGGCCTGAACGGTGACCTCGTCGGTCTCTACTAGGGCGTAGCCGTTTTGGTGAAGTGCGACGATGCGCGACTCGTCGCCGATGCGGCGGGAGTCGATTTCGAGCGTCAGCGGAGCGTCGTTGATCACTCGTGCCAGGGCGAGGTGGCGTGTGCCTGCATCCTGAGCAGCGTCATAGGCTGCAAGCGGGTTCGTCAGGGCCGTCACTTGGGCTGTGAACTTGTCGTCCGCTTCGAGGATCGGTACCACGTCGTTGCGCCACCAGCGGGATGTGCGATCGAACCGGACGAGGTCGAATGCGTGCAGGTCGAGTCGTCGACGCCAGAGGCGCTGGGCGTCGGCCTCTACAGTGCGCACCGCTGGTTGCAGCTTTGAGAGGTCGAACTCGGTTTGAAGGATCCCGGAGGCCTTGTCGAACACGGTGGTCTTGTATTCGATCTCGGTGCGGATCAGGTCGTGGTAGACGCTCGGCTTGGCTGGTCGCGGAAGCCCGGGCTTGTCACCTGTGAACGCGTGGTGAATCGCATTGGACTGGGTCGGGGTTAATTGTGCGCCGACCGAGTGAGCCGACTTCTCGATCAATTCTGCTAGGGCACGGTGGTCGATCGGAGGTTCACTCGGGTCTACCCACGGCGCGAGGTAGTCAAGACGAAGAGAGTTGACGGTTGGGCCGCCGGCCGTCACGAGAGAGGCAAGTGCCCTGCGTAAGTCGACAATGGTAGAGCGGGCCTTCATAGTCCGTGCTCGGTCCTGCTCCAAGAGGAACGAAACGGCTACGCGGTCCTTCTCTGGAAGGTACGAGGGAATGACGGCGGGCTCGCCGTTGTAGGTGAGCGCTGGGCGTCCCTGCTGTTTGTCGCGCTCCCAGCGCAACCGAGAAAGTTCTTTGCCGGCCACACTGTCAGCGATCGAGACCAGGAGGTCGGCGGTCGTCGAGTCGGGCACGACGAGGTGGACGGGAGCGGGAGCGTCGGCGTCGATTTTGATTTGCTCTGCAATGGCCTTGTTGAGTTCCCTGCCAAGCAGCTTCATGATCGATCGCCGGGTGGCGTCGCTGTCCGGGTTGTCGTACACCGAAACGTGCCATGGTTCGACAGCGTTCTTTGTGACGCGCTGGACGGCGATGCCGTACACACCGAGAGTCGCACCGTCCGACTTGGCCAGTACCACGTTGACCGTGCCGGACTGTCCGATCGGGTCGAGGCGCCGCTGACCGGATAGCATGCCGTTTCCTGCGAGCGTCGCCTCGATCTGCTGGCGGACCGAGTTCGGGATCTTGCCGACGGAGGTGACGCCATCGATCAGTCCCACGGCCTGTGTTCGGACTTCCGGTTTGACTCCCAGTTCGATCAGCAGGTCGGCCGGGTTGGTCGACTTCTGCAGCTCGGCACGGCAGAACATGAACATGTCGCAGCTAGGACAGGTGTCCGGAGAATAGATGGCCTGTAAGTGGGCAAGATGGGCCGGTAAGTTGGTGCGGGTTTCCGGAGGGAAGCCGGCTGCTTCCGAAGCGCGTTCTCGAACACGCATACGAACCTCTTCACGGTGGTCGTTCAGGTTCTCGATTACTGCAGTCGGAGACAGGGAAGAGTTGCGAGGCACGGCGAGGATGCCGAATGTGTGAACGTCCATTCCTGCGGGCAGCTTCGTCCATGCTGCGGCGGACTCGGCACCTAGGGCGACCTGCAGGAATCCTTTGAGGAGACGACCATCCTCAATTTTGGCGCGAACTCGTTGATAGTCCTTGGCGTCGCCGACGATCAACCATGAACCGTCAGACTTGCCGTCACTGTTTGGAGACTTGGGCGCAACCACCGCGAAGTCAGGATGTGTGTCCGTAGCGTTCTCGCCTTCGAGTCCGAGAAATGGAACGGCCAATTGGTGGATCAGGGTGGCATGTCCACGCGTGACAGCAGCATTGTGTGCCAGATCGAGGGCGGACGCTGTCTTGCTCGTGTCGATGTGGGCGTCGGCTACGACAACCGCCTGCGGCCGGCCCAGACCCAGGGCGCCGACGGAAACGGTGACCACCTCGGACGCGAAGCGGTTGTCACGGACCAGCCGTTCGAACATCATCGCGCGCATCCACCGCAACAACGGGATGGCGCTCTGGGGTCCTTTGGAATGGCCGACCTGCTCTGCGAGCTTACGTCGCGTAACGCCGGTAATCAGGGGGTCGGTTCCACGGAACCGGGCACACGCAGCATGGGAAGAAGCAGCAACCGCGCTGCTTGCGCCGCCCGTCACTTTCGTCGACAAGCATCCTCCGATGTAACTCGTGCAGGACAGCAGTAGAGGCCGCGGCCTAGATCATGACGCTGACAGCCGTGAACACACGGCTGCACTCTTTAAGTTCGCTCCACAGATCGATTTCGCTACATCTGCCATTCGGCACCCACGGAAACCGAAGAACTCCAATAAGGCGGCCAGAGCAGGCACAGAGATGGCCCTTGCTATCTCAGGCGACAGCCCAGCTCAGCAGGTCGAGCAGACGCACATCGGTCAGGGACGCGATCCGGCGGACCTGCTCGGCTTCGGACTGCTCCAGGCGGCGGCGGAACAGCGGGAGGGCACCACTGTCGAGATTGGTGCACACGTCGTCGCGGATGGCTGCCCAGAACACCGCTCGCCTGCCGCGGTGGGGGTATCGGGCAGCGGCGGCACGAGCATGATGCCGGTAGAACGCCATGACTTTCGAGTCGAGGATGGGGAACAATCCTGGGCGTTTGAGGTGGAGCACCTTGCTGATCTTGGCTACCCCCACGTATCGGGGCGCGGCGGTGCGGAAATGGTCGTAGAGAGCTTCGGCCCGGTCGTAGAGTTCGCCGCTAATGTTCGGGTCGGCGTCGACCAGCTGTGCCTCGATCGGCACCGCCGCCCACGGGGCGTCGACGGCGCTGCGGATGAACCAGTCGCGTTGAGCGTGGCTGATCCGGGAGCGTACTTTGTGGGTGCGGGCGATCTCGTCGGCGGTGATCTCCTCAAGTGCTCCGGGTCCGGGCAGGTCGTAGCGGGCCACGGTCACCGCCGGATAGCCGTGGGCCTTGGCGATTGCGGTGTCGATGTCGAGGGTGCGGCCAGCGATCACCAACACCGTGGCCGCGGCCTCGCCGCCGGTGTGGTTCATGGCTTCTGCTGCCCGGCCGCGCCCGGGTCGGTGTCGTCGCTACTTCCCGGATCGGTGCGTGGAGTCGCAGCCGACGTGCCTGCCGTCGTCGCAGCGGCGATTTCCGTCGGGTCCGGCCGGCTCGAGGTGCGGATGGTGCGAGCGAGTGCCCGCAGATCCTGGAGAGATCGGATTCCGTCCGGGACGCTGCCGCCGGCGGGTGGCCGGCCCCCTCGGGAGCAGGCGCGGAAATCCTGGGTGCCGGTCTCGTTCATCGCATCGTGGAGGTCTTGCGCTGCGGCGATGTACTCGGCGCGGTCGGGTTCGGTGAGCGAGCCGAGGTACCTGTCCAATGTCTCGATCCGAGCTTGGGCGTGGGTGTGCGCTGCCGCGTCGGCCTTCGCCTGCGCGGGTGTGCCGCTCCGGTGCGATTCGGGGGTCGGCGCGTGGGCTGTGGTCGATCGTGTGCGGAATCGGCCGCGTAGTGCGGTGAACATCGTTCCCCTCGGTGCGTGTCGGTGGCCTCTCATCATGCACTCCCGCTTGACGACTCGACACGCATCGACTTTGGACGGAGGCGATCACGCAGGGCCCCGGGCTCAGGTGGGCAGACGACACCGAGGCCGTCGACGACGTCGCCGCCCTGGTCGGCGATAAGTGAGTGCCCGACCGAAGAACCCATCCCCGCCGCAAGGGGTACGGCGGGGATGGCCGCATCGAAGTATGCCAGGTCGACCCCGTCGAACCTCGAGGTCCACAGCTTTCGTAGCCGGTAGTACAGAGAGCCCCGGCCGGGGGTTCACGGGCCGGCCGGGGGCGTGCGCAGGTCCTGGAGTTCGGCGCGCAGTTCGGCAACACGTTCGCGGGCGGCTTCGGCTTGCGCGTGTGCGGCGGCGGCGTCGGCGCGGGCGGTGGAGGCGCGGTCACGTTCGGCTGCCGCCGCGGTGCGGGCGGCGGTGAGTTCGGCGTCGAGGCGCCGGGTGTGTTCGGCTGCGGTGGCCGCCGCGGCGTCTTTCTCGGCGATCGCTCGGGTCAGCCGCTCGCGGTGCTCGTCGAGCTGCCCGGTGAGCAGCTCGATCCGGTGCTCGAGGCCGGCGATCTGCTCGCGGTGGGTCGCGGCGGCCTGATCGAGCTGCTGCTGCCAGCGGTCCTGCGCCGCGGCGTGGTCGGCCCGGGCTGCGGTGAGCTGGGCGAGGGCCTCGGTGGCCTCGGCGTCAGCGGCCGTGGCGGCGGCATCGGCGTCGGCGCGTTCGGTGCGAGCGGTGTCGAGTTCGTCCCGCAGTGCCGCGATCTCGGCTGCGGCGTCGGCCCGGACCTTGTCGGCATCGGCCTGCACGCGCCGCAGCTGTGCATCGATCGCCGCCGGATCGGCGAGCAGATCGGTCGCGGTGGTGATCGACGCCGCGATCGTCGTCAGCGTCTCGAGCATCGCCTGTGCTTCGCGGCGCAGCAGGGGTACCGCGTCGGCGAGGGTGCCGATCGCCGAGGTCGGATCGGTCGGCAGCGCATCCTGTTGTTGCTGGGCGCGGGCCTTGTCTTTCTGGCGCTGCCGCCAGGCCCGTACCCGCTCGGCGTCGGTGGCGTATTCGCGGCGCCGTCCCCCTCTGGCTTCCTCGGCCATGACCTCGCCCTCCCGACCCGATGACGT
>NZ_WVTE01000290.1:46918-58273 GCF_009939605.1 Rhodococcus sp. YH1
CGCCACCCACGGCCCTACCGGACCCGCCGACCACCGAGCAAGGGAAAACCCGCCCTTGCCCGGCAGTCACCGCGCCCGGTTCACCAGGGCGCACCGACCGACCGAGGTACCCGCTCCACCACCGCCATCGAACCACCCGTTACACCCGAAAAACCGCAGGTCAGACCCATAAAACGTGTGACCGGCATCACCAGAAAAGCACCGGAAAAGCACCAATGAAACATCGAAAAATCATCAAAACAGATGTAAACTAGAGGCATGGACAAGGAAGAGATCACCGCGAAGCTCCACAACCTCGGCCGCGACATCGATGCCCTGCTCGAGAACATCTCGACCGGCAAGGACATCTCCGTAGTCCTGGCCGAGTCCCGCGACACCAAGGCCGCCGCCCGTGCCGCAGGCATGACCGAGGACGAAATCAGCGCCGCAATCGAATCCGGCCTCAGCTGACCGACCACCCCGGAAGGAAAGACGCGATGACCACTCCCGCCCCCGTCCAGACACTCGAGCTTCCCGACCAGTGGTGCGACTACAACGGCTGCACCACCGAAGCCACCCACACCGACGGCGAGTGGGTCATGTGCCCCCACCACGAGGAACGCGCCTACCGGACCACCACCTACTGGCGGCCGATCCTCCGCTGGACCACCCGCCCCGGTCCCCACTGGCCGGTCTTCATCGCCGAGTACTGATCCACACTCCGCGCCGGTGGGGAGTCACCGCGACTCCCCACCGGCGCGCACTACCGACCCGAACAGGAAACGCGCACATGCTCACCATCACGCACACCCCCACAGCAGGCACGATCATCGACGGCACCAGCAAAGGCGACGGCACCGCCCCGATCCTCAAAACCGCAGGTTGGAAATGGGGACGCAGCATCACCGCCTGGTACATCCCGCACAGCCGCGACCGCGCCCCCCACCTCGCCCGCATCGAACACACCGCCGCCGCCCTGCGCGCCGCCGGATACGACGTCGAAACCGACATCGACACCACCCTCCGCGACGGCACCGACGCCCACCACGACCGCAACGAGCGTCTGACCGACCGCGCCGCCGCCCTCGCAGCCAAGGCCGAACGCAAGGCCACCGCCGCCGACGCCGCCCACGCACGCCACCACCACGCCTGTGCCGCACTGCCCGAAGGCGGAGAACCCATCAAAGTGGGACATCACAGCGAACGACGCCACCGCCGCGCCCTCGACCGCGCCCACACCACCGCCCGCGCCGCGATCGAAGCCGACGACGCCGCCCGCTCAGCCGCCGAATCCGCCCGCATCGCCGCCCGCAGCACCGATCACCGCTACACCCCCGCAGTGATCCACCGCCGCATCGAACGACAGAGCGCCGAACTACGCAGCATCGAACGCCACCTCACCAAGTACCGCGCTGCCGGACACACCGCCGAGACCAGCAACCACATACACCAGCTCGAACTCAACAAAGCCGAACTCGAGCGCGACATCGAATACTGGACCGCAGTACGCGCCGAACAGGACGCCACCGACGGCCCCAAGCTCTACAGCCGCGCCGACCTACGCCCCGGATGCTTCGTCAACTGCTCCGGCACCTGGCACAAGGTGATCCGAGTCAACGCAAAGTCGGTCACCGTCGCCACCGCCTACAGCTGGACCGACCGACTGCCCTACGACAAGATCACCGACGCCCGCGCCGAGGACGCCCACACCCCCATCCGCCCAGGTCAGTAACCCACAATCCGGCGGCCGCGACCCCCTCGCGGCCGCCGGTCCCCACTCGCCGCGAGGACGCCATGACCGCCGAATCCCTGTTCGCCGAGTGCATCATCCCCGGATGCACACAGCCCGTCACCGACGAACTCACCCCCTGCCAGACCTGCCGCACGATCTTCGGACCCATGCTGCAAGAAGCCGACCGACCCCCGAGCTACACCGCCGCCGACCTCGCAGAACGAGACGCAGGCACCGCCGCCGCCTACCGCATGATGCGCGCACTACCCACCGCGGCCCAGCGCAACGACCTGGACACCGAGCGAGAACGCCGCACAGCCGAACATGAGAAAGCCGCAGCACAGGAGCGCGGCGAAGCCGAAAAAGCGAACCAGACCTGCTGGCTCTGCGAAGAACGACGAACCTGCCTTCTCCGTCCCCAAGGGTGGGAATGCCGACAGTGCCGCGAGATCCGCTGACACACGGCCCGAGCCGGACGCCCCTCACGGCCCCGGCTCGGGCCGCCGCCATATCCGCCACACCCCTACGGTCTGCCGCCACCGCGAGGCCGGCCGAAAACCGAACCCGAAGGAGCGGCTGCGCCGCACAGACCCCACCGCCGACCACGAGCCGACGCGAATCCCAGCGGCCCCCTGTGCACGAGCCCCACCGATAGTGTTGGATGTTGGCTAGCGTCACGCACCAGCCGACAGGACTGGAAACCCCGCGAACGCAACCAGATTCAACCCACCACCCCCACCCCCAGTGGCAGCGGTGGCCGACGGCCAGGGCATCGAGCCCTGGCCGTCGCCGTTCCATCCACCACTGACATGAAAACCGCACCTGAACAGATGCAACACCACCCAGTCCGCAACAGTCACGAAACCGCCATCCGATAAGAACCAGAAAAGCACGCTTTATGAATCAGAAGTGATGTATTATTGCATCAGGAAAGGGAGGCCATGAGTTCGAAAGTCATTCTGATCGGCAACGAGAAGGGCGGGGTGGGCAAGACCACCACCGTACTCAACGTCGGTGAAGCCCTCGCCCGTGCCGGCGAAAAGGTGCTCCTGGTCGACCTCGATCCCTCCGGCAACCTCACCCACACCCTCACCAAGTTGCAGCCCGACCTCCGCGCCGCAGCGAAAGTGACCGCCGATCACATCGTCGATATAGACCCCGAGACCCGAAAGCCTGCCGCCGAGGCAATCCTCGATGCAGTACGCCCCGGCGTCGATCTCATCGCCGCCCCCACGAACGCGGCCCACCTCATCGGCGCCGAGAAGAACATCACCAACGATCCCATCGAAGGCCCCCACGTCCTGCGGGAATCACTCGAGCCGATCCGTGACCGCTACGACTACATCCTCATCGACTGCTCCCCCACGCGAAATGCCCTCGAGATGTGCGCGCTCGTAGCCGCTGACCAGCTCATCGTCCTCAACGAAGCGCACGACTTCAGCATCGCGGCCATGCAGGGCGTGACCTCGTACGCCCAGAGCATCAAGAAGCGGCACAACAGCACTCTGTGGGTCCGCGGCACCATCCTCAACAAGGTGCAGTCCGGAACAGTC
Organism: Rhodococcus sp. YH1; assembly: GCF_009939605.1. NCBI lineage: Bacteria > Bacillati > Actinomycetota > Actinomycetes > Mycobacteriales > Nocardiaceae > Rhodococcus > Rhodococcus sp. YH1. The sequence continues at coordinate 50,183 of NZ_WVTE01000290.1, forward strand.
CTCGCTCGCGCCTGGACCACTCAGTTCACCGAGGCCGGCATCCCCGTTCTCGGCAGCGTCCAATCCGCCGAGGCGATCAAGAGGGCCGTCAACGACGGGGTATCCCTCGCGGACACGAAGGACGGTTGGCGTCACGTCTGGGTCTATGACGACCTGGCCGCCACCATTACTCAAAGGAAGAAGTCATGAGCGACATCCGCAGCATGTTCGACGCCGAAGCTCCCGACGAGAAGGTCCCGGCACGGGCCGCAGCACCGAAGAAGATCGTGCAGCAGCCCACCTTGACCCGGCGCACGTTCACCCTCGCCGAATCCGTCATCGACGCTGCGACCAACGCTCAAAAGGGTCTGCGCGGTGTCTACCCCGGCGCGCACGGCAGTCTCAACAGCTTCATCGAGGCCGCCATCGCCGAGTACACCCACAAGCTCGAAGAGGAATACAACGGCGGCGAGCCCTTCCCCGAGGTGGAGAAGGTGCGCCGGCGCAAAGCCCGAGGCAGCAAGAACGACAGCACCGACGAGGACTGACCGCACCACAGTCCAACCGTTGAAGGCCCCGACCTCCTGGTCGGAGCCTTCGGTCTATGCAGGGTCCCGCCTACGGGCACAGAAACTCCCGGCCCGACCCACATCGCTCTACCGATCCCCGGGGGCTCCGCCCCCGGACCCCTGTCCCTCCCTCCCAAGGTTCCCGCTGCTCCGCGTGCACCGCGCCCGGTCGCCACCCACGGCCCTACCGGACCCGCCGACCACCGAGCAAGGGAAAACCCGCCCTTGCCCGGCAGTCACCGCGCCCGGTTCACCAGGGCGCACCGACCGACCGAGGTACCCGCTCCACCACCGCCACCGAACCACCCCGATACACCCGCAAAACCGCAGGTCAGACCCCAAAAACGTGTGACCAGCGCCATCAGAAAAGCACCGATGAAGCACCAAAAAGACATCGAAAAATCATCAAAACAGATGTAAACTTGAGGCATGAACAACCACGGGAACGACCATCGCCCCGCCGGTCTCCTGCTCGATGTCTACCGCGCCCACCACAACGGCGACTGCACCAACGGCGGTATCAGCGCCGCCGCCGACACCCTTCTTCTGGTCGGCGTCCTCGACGAGCGCCGCGCCCGCACGGGCCGCATCGCGCCACTGCCATCCGGCTGCACCCCCCACGGAGCGCGAAGCCACGTCGGCGGCCGCGAGCAGATCAGCCCCACCGTCGCCGTGCAGCTTCGCCGCTACGCCTTCATCGAAGGCAGCCATGCCGCTCTGGTCGGAGTCGAATGGAACGCCGACCATCGTCGGTACGAACTCACCGAGTCGGGGCGAGTGGTGATGTTCGGAGGCAACTACGCCGGAACCTCCGACTCGAGACTGGGCGAGCTGTCCGAACGGTATCTCGGCCACCGATCCATGATCCTGCCCGTCCACGACCGCATAGAAGACTGAACCAACGGCCCCGCCCCGGCGGGGCCGCTGTCATTGCATGGAAACCCCAGCTCAGAGCGTAAAAAGTGTGACAGCAGTCACCAGAAAAGCACGAGAAAAGAACCAAACAAACATCGAAAAAGCATCAAAACAGATGTAAACTTGAGTCATGAACAACGGAAGCACCGCCGAATTCGCCACCCTCGACCCCGCTGACCTGCTCACCGACTCCAACATCCGCCATGACCTGCGCCTGACCGATGCCTTCCGCGAGTCGATCGCAGAGCAAGGAGTTCTGACCCCCATCACCGTGTGCCGCACCGCCGCCGGACCCCTGCGCGTGCTCACCGGCCACCGCCGCACCGCCGCAGCCCTCGAGGCCGGACTGGCGCAGATCCCCGCCCTCATCGTCGGCGACGAAGGCGATGGCACCGCCGCTGCCGTCGAACGCCTCGTCACCCAGTGGAGCGAGAACGAACACCGCGCCGCGATCACCAACGGCGAGCGCCTGGCACTGTTCGAGACCCTGGCCGACCACGGACTCACCTCCACCAAGATCGCCCGTCGCACCAAGGCGCCCCGCACCGAGGTCGAGGCGGCCCTGACCCTGCGCGACACCGACCAGCGCGACGCTGTGCAACGAGGCGAGCTGACCATCGAACAAGCCGCCGCCCTCGCCGAGTTCAACGACGATCCCGCCGCCGTCCGCCGCATCGAGTGGGCCATCGGCAGCGGACGACTCGACCACGCACTCTCCGCCGAACGGTTGCGCCGCACCGAACGCAACGCCGCACTGGCCCGCGCCGAGGCGTACCTCGCAGAACACTCCATCGCCGCCGTGCCGCTCGGTGCTCTTCACGAGCGAGTGGGGGAGGGGACCAGCCATCTGGTCGAGCGCGTCACCGACGAAGAAGGCAACACGCCCGCCATCGAAGAAGTCGCCGCCCTCGGACACCTCGGGCTGTACGTCTACAGCTGCACCACCTATTTCGACCGCGAGAGCGGCGACGAGATCGACCCGGATTTCATCGTGGACGAGCTGCCCGACGGCGATGCCCGCGAAGACTGGATGATTCCCCGCGAGAACGTCGTCGAAGACCACGAGACCACGCTGTACTGGCACGTCGTCAATATCGAAGACACCCCCTGGCGCACCTGGTGGGGACACCGCCGCCCCGCCGAGTCCGAACAGGAACAGAGTGCCGAGGACCGCGCAGCTCAGCGGCGCGAAGTGATCGAGAACAACCGCGAATGGCGAGCCGCCACCGAGGTCCGCCGCAAGTGGATCGCCCAGCAGACCACCCGCAAGACCGCCCCCAAGGGCACCGCCTCATTCATGGCAACAGTGCTGAGGAAGTGGCCCCAGATCCCCGCCGCCTATCACGCCCGCACCCTGGCCGAACAGATGCTCCCCACGTCCGACACTCTCGCGAAGCTCGCCAGCGCCACCGACCCCCGCGCCCTGGTCCTGCTGCGCGCCCACATCCTCATCGCCCTCGAGTCCCAGGTCGGCGTCGAGCACTGGCGCAAGCCCACCGACCTGTCGCAGTTCTACCTGCGCGCCGTCGAAGCCCAGGGCTACACCCTCGCCGACATCGAGCGCCGCGCCGCCGGACTCGACCCCCTCGACGAGCAGTAACGCCCCTTCCGGTGGGCCGGTCGTATCGGCCGCCCACCGGGCCGGACCACTCGCCGGGTGCCGGCCTCCGGCACGCATGGCCGTCGACCGGGGCATCGAACCCCGGTCGACAGCTCTGGCACGGCCCTCATCTATTCATCACAAAAGAATCAAAAAACAACCATAAAATCATGTAAAAATCATCGAAAAGGCTTCACAAAGCATGTCAATTAAGCGACAATGGACGAGTGCCTGGGTAAACCCCGTCGAGCCGAAGGAGCGTCGCAATGATCGTCTGGACCGTCACGCTGGCCGCGCCCACCGTCGCGCGCTCCGATTCTGGCTGCACCTTCACCCTCGCGGCCGCCGCCTCCGACGCCGCCGAAGCAGCGCGCACGCTCGCGCTCGCTTACGGTGCGCCCGCCGGTAGCGCAGTCACCATCACCATCGACGGAAGCGTCATCGCTCGCGCCGTCATCGGCCATTCGGCCATCGGCCACCCCGACCCGACTCCCGTGCTCGACATCGCCGACGCCCTCGACGAACGGATCAGCGCATGACCGTAACCGACCAGACCGATCTCGACCGCTACCTCAGCGCCGACGAGTGCGCGCCCCCAGACGCCGACACTGAAACCCTGCTGCTGTGCGCGCTGCTGTTCTCCACCCGCGCCGCGGCCGCCGGCATCGTGGACCTGCTCACCACCGACGACTTCCACCAGCCACTCCACGCCGAATTGTTCGACGCCATCGCCGCACTGATGAGCACCGGCCAACCCCACGACCCCGCAATGGTCCTGGCCCACCTTGAGCGCCACGGCCAGCTCGCCAGTCACCACGGCCGCCGACTCGCCTACGCCCTGACCGCCGCCACCACCGCCGGTGCCGACCCCACCGCCGCGCCCTACTACGCCCATGCCGTCATCAGCGCCGCTTACCGCCGCAGCTTTCGCACCGCCGGAGCCGCCATCACCGAAGCCGCCGAAAACCTGCCCGAGCACGACCTGTTCGACCACATGGTCGCCATCGGTCGCACTCAACGCACCGCCACCCGCCGGCTCGAGCACGTTCGCGCCCGTATCGGCGCTACGCCTACCGTCGGAAACATCAAGTAGACATGGCGATGGGGGAGGGGAGCCTGCCTCCGCTCTGACAGTCCGACGCTCGCGAGGGGGAAACCATGACCGACAAGGAAAACCACGATCAGACACTCCGAGAGATATTCGCCCCACACGGCGAAGAAGCTCTCAAGAACCACATTGCCCAGAACATCCGCGCTGCCAACGCAATGGCAGGCAAGTTCGACATCGAAGACCCCTGCACAATCATCGACAGGCTCGAGGCCGGTGAAACGCTCGACGATCTGATCAACGAGCTCCTCCCGCACAGCGAGGACGCGGAGTGACCGCATCGGCCGCCGAATCCGAGGGCTACATCCCCGGAACCGACGTCCGAATCAACCTTCTCGGCATCACCGATGCACGCCTACTCGAACGCATCGAGGACCGAGCCTTCGCGGCTGGGATGTACGAGTTCGCGCAGGTCCCATCGCCCGAGAAGTTCACCGGCGATTTCCTGCGAGAGATCCACCGGCGCGGTTTGTATCGCGTGTACTCATGGGCCGGCCAGTACAAGACCGTGGCCACCACGCAGGGGAACCTTCCGATCACGCACTCGAGCCCGGAGGACGCCGCCACCGACGTCGAGGAACTGTTCGCCGACCTCGCCGACGAGAACAACCTGACCGGACTCGATCACCGCACCTTCGTCAGCCGCCTCGCCGACTACTGGGCACGCATGACGGAAATCCATCCCTTCCCCGACGGAAATTCTCGAAGCCAATTCGAGCTGTTCCGGCGCGTCGCCATCAAGGCCGGATGGGTGATCGACACCGATCGCGTCGATCTCGCTGCATTGTCCGCAGCCCGCTACGTCACCGCGGAGAGCGGAGACCCCAGACTGCTCGCCGATGTCCTCGCGCCCGCCGTCGTGCCGGCCACCGGCTACGCACCCATCGAGCCTGCGCCCGGCCGACCCGTTTTTTCCCTGGTCAGCCACCTGGCGATGATGCGCGACTACGACCGCGACCGCAGTGGCACCTACACCGCCACTGAGACATTTCGCGAGGTAACCCGAGAGCGATCCTTGAGCGGAGCCGAACTCGACAACGCTCACGCCCTGGTCCGCATCGGCCTGAACCTGGCCGAACGCACCGACTACGGCCCCGAACACGATGCCGCCGTACGCCGGATCCTCGAGGGCACCTCCACCCTCGCCGCCGAACGCGCCGCCGCAGCACTACCCGAGCCGAACCACCGCTACAAGGACCTGTTCGACCCCGCAGCAGGCAAAAACACCATGCGCTACGACACCGGAGCCCCGGTCAACGCCTTCGACGAGCGCGACCCCGCCCGGCTGCGCCGCCTCATCACCTGGGAGTTGGCACTACGAACCGCCGACTACCTCGCCCACCGCGAAATCACCGGTGACGGCAGCGAACTACACGCAAGTGTCATCCACCGTGAGCTGCACACCGACTTCATGCCGATCATCAGCGACACTCCCGCCTACACCAGCCCGGTGATCGCCGCCCCGGACGAGGACACCCTCACCGACCCCCACCAGCTCGGACGCCACATTGCCGCCATCCAGGAGGAAACCGAAGGCGTCCAGTCAGTCGCCGTCGTACTCATGACCGACCAGCTCGTCCACGACCGCCCCGACCGCACGATCGACTGGCGCACCATCGACCCCGAAGCGCTCCGTGCCGCCACCCACGCAGCGAACTACCACGACGATCCCCCCGAAGGCATCGAACCGGACCCTGCCCTCGAGGACGCCATGCGAGTTGCCGGCAGGGAAGCCTTCGCCGCCGAACTCGCCCGCGCCACCACCACTGAGCTCCCCGCCGCCGCCCCGGACCTCGGCACCGTCGACGCCGCGCAACGGTACGAGAGGCACTGGGATGTGCTGGCCCACCGCAGCTACGCCCTGCTGGAGAATTCCCCGGAACGCAACGAGACCTACGAGCCGCTGACCACCGCAATCCAGGCGGACGAGGAACCCCGTCACGCCACGTCGACCAGGACCGACGATGCCCCAGAGGAAGCGAAACCGAATCCCGCCGACGGCGAGCCGCACCGGAATCTCACGCATGCCGACGAGGTGGGGGAGGAGCAGGGCCCGCTCTCAACAGTGAAGGCCCTCCACGGACCACCGCAGGTGCACCACACACCACCACAACCGAACAGCCGACCTCCGGCCATGCATGAACACCAACCACCCACACCCGATCTGCACCTCGGGCCGCAGCTATAGGGCCTACGAGGCGTGAAGGTGTCGGGTAGCCGAGAGAGATACGTCAGCCGCGCGCAGTGGCACTCTGCGAATCTGCTCCACAGACCGCTCAACGAATACCGCAGCAGACAGAAATGAAGAAAAAACCGAATCAGTACGAGATCCGGCTACCGCCGACCTTCCAACGTGGAGAGCAGAACGAACTTCGTACTCATCAGATCGAACGCCTCCTCGCTGTCCCCGGCGACGAGAAGTTCCCGCTCACGGGCGTGCAGCGCCGCAATTGCGGTCTCGAGGTCATCGTCGGTCATCGCATCGGCGGCGTCGCCGATCGCTCGCGTCCTGTCCTCCACGCCGCCGAGAGTAGCCACGGTGTCGTCCGCTGCACGCACAGCCCGGCAACAGAAAGGCGATGGTCCCCGGCGGAGGGCGCCGGGGACCATCCTTCGACCCGTCAGGGAATCACTCACCTGTCGGGGAACTCGTGGGATTGCAGCGGTCACCGTAGCGGAAGGGCGTATCGGCACCAAACGGGTGAAGCGAGAGCGACCGGCAGGAGGAAGGAACTTTCGGAGTCAGTTCTCGACGGCCACGAGATCGGTCAGACGCGCCGGCCACGGATACGTGAGCGGGCTGTCGGCGTCGACCTCGATCATGGCCAGGCCGGTGTCCTCATCGATGTCCTTGACGGTGAACACGAACGTGCCGCGTGTGCTGACCTTCACCTGATCGCCAGGCTTCATGGTGGTGCTGTCTCCGATCGACACGACAGAACGGGACGTGTCGTTTTCCCAGTTCACACCACAATTTCAGCGAAGCTAAATGTTCTGGATCCTGGTGGGTCGCCGCGTCTGCGATCCGGCCGGCTCGCTCGCCTCCCGAGCCGGGTCGCGGCGGCTCCTGCGTCTGTCTGGGCGGGCCACTGCACCCCGGAGAACGGTGGCCCCGTATGGGGCGGAACGAGGATTTCCGCATCGCAGACGGGTGCACAGATAGGTGCGGTGTCCGGTCGCTCCCGGGGGGCGCAGGGCTGTCGCGCAGGTGCACGGTGTCCACCCACGACCACCCGGTGGGGTCCCAGTCGGTGGCCCGTGCGGGCACCGTTTCGGTGCGCGTTCGTAGGACACCACACCGCAGATTTTCGCACATGTGTTCGACTCGGGCGTTATGGTCGGTGGGCGGCAGGTCGACGGAGGGACGCGAGAGCGGACTTCGGGAAGCATCGGCCTGCCGCATCTTTCCGCAGGAAACCCAGCGTCGAGAGCGGGAGAACCTCCGATACCGGGCACCTTCGCACCGGCCTGCACACCCGCCTCGGCCGCGGTCCCTGCCGTCCATGAGGCGGGGGGGAAGTGGGTCCGCCGGCACCGTCCTGCCCCTCGAACGACCGGGGATCGACCAGGCTGCCACCCGCGTCCTCGCGACGATGACATCGCCGGTGACCACCGCGGCCCCCCGGTCCATGGTGGAGGGAGCAGTCGACGAGGTGCCCGGGGGCGCGGAAGCCTCCGGGAGGTGCGCCGACGGCAGGGGCCGATGTTCTGGTCGGAGCATCGATCCCCACCATTCGTAACGTACGTATCATGATACGTACGTTACGAATGGTGTTACGATGCTGGATACGGAACGTCATCGGGTCGGGAGGGCGAGGTCATGGCCGAGGAAGCCAGAGGGGGACGGCGCCGCGAATACGCCACCGACGCCGAGCGGGTACGGGCCTGGCGGCAGCGCCAGAAAGACAAGGCCCGCGCCC
>NZ_WVTE01000290.1:58283-101649 GCF_009939605.1 Rhodococcus sp. YH1
CGGCAGTCACCGCGCCCGGTTCACCAGGGCGCACCGACCGACCGAGGTACCCGCTCCACCACCGCCACCGAACCACCCCGATACACCCGCAAAACCGCAGGTCAGACCCCAAAAACGTGTGACCAGCATCACCAGAAAAGCACCGGAAAAGCACCAATGAAACATCGAAAAAGCATCAACACAGATGTAAACTAGAGGCATGAACAACAACGAGAACGGCCCCGTTACCCGCCTCAACACCGCCCAGTTCATCGAAGGCATCCCCGCCTTCCTCGGCATGGTCCCGAACGAATCCCTCGTCATCGCCCTGTTCGATCCCCAGGGAACGACCGGCCCCTTCGCCCGCCTCGACCACGACAACGCCACCGCCATTGTCGCTCTCGACAAGCTCATGGCCGCCGCCGAATCCGCCGACTTCAACGCCACCATCGCCGCGCTCGTCAGCATCCACCCCAACGGCGACACCGCAGAGGAAACCCTTCTCGCCGCCACCCGCCACGCCTACACGCTCGGTCTGGCCGTGCCCATCGCCGCCGTCCTGCCCGAGTACACCGCCGGTGAGACCTTCTTCAACTTCCCCAGCGCCGAATCCGGCGAACTCGGCGACATCCTCGCGAGCACCGTTGCTGTCCTCGGAGTCATCGACGGCCGCGCACCCATTGCCCCCAGCCGCGACGCGCTCGCCGCCGAACTCGCACCCGCCGAAGACCTCGGAGTGTTGTTCGAGCGCCAGTGGGACGCGCGCCAGGCCCGCGCCCAGGCTCCCGAAATCACCGACGCCGCGAACCTCGAGACGCTGCGCGACGCGATCGAAGCACCCCGCGAGCTGACCTATCCCGAAGCCGTCGCCGTCGCGATCACCCTCACCGACAACCCCCGCGCCCGCGACGTGGCCCTGTACTTCTCCCGCAACGTCGCCGCCGTCGCCATCCTGACCGACGCCGCCCGCAAGACCTCCGGCTACGCCCGCTTTACGATCCTGTCCGTCCTCGCCGCCGTCGCCTACGCACACGGCTACGGAGTCCGCGCCGCCGTCGCCCTCGACGCCATCGAGAACGGAGTAGCCCACGAGACCCAGATCCCCAAGCTCGCGCTTCTCATCCGCCAAGTCGTCGACCACGGCCTGCACGCCAAAGGAGTGCAAGAAGTCCTCGAGGCCGGTCGAAACGTCCTCCCCGAGTTCGGATTCACCCCCGAGGACTGACAAACACCCCACGAGGCCCCGCACCGACCGGTGCGGGGCCTCGCCCTATCTCCAACTCACCAACGAACCCGCCCGCACCTTCCGCAGCGCGCAGGGCCGAGCTCAGGGCATCGAGCCCCTTCGCCCGACTTCTCCCGCAGCTCGCGCACGGATCCGCGCCACCGCGCCGGGACGACACCCAACCGCAGTGCGACGACCGTGCATCGTCACGGTGCGATTCAGGCGAGCCGTCAGAGAATGTCCGGCTTATCCGAGAAGCAGATGTCGATGCCGCGAGTGCGGGGTACGTCCAACACCGGTATGCCGGCGACCGCCGCATCGAGGGCCAGGTCCGAAATCGGCATCACCTCGAGCACGGCACCGAGCAAGGCCGCTTCCGCTTCACTGCGCTGCATAAGAACCCCTAACGTCTCCGAAACCGCCCCGACTTGCGTGCAACGGCCAACTCTCATCATCGAATATCCACCATGGCCGAACCAACCGCCTCGACACATCAGAAGACGATCGCCTGCCAACTACCACAGCGTTCCTTGCGCCCCGTCGTACAGGGCTGTCTCGATCGCGTGCTGATCCCAGCCATATCGCAAGACCGCCTCGCGCACCGCTCGTGAGCGTCGAGCACGTTCGGCACGGTCGGCGCCGAACCACAACCGCCGGCCCCCGCCGCGACCCTTACGCCCCATGTCCGCCATGTTCTCAGCGGCCGACGCGAGCACCACATGGGCAGCGAAGGCATCACCGTCGCCCGTGTTGACGCACAGCGGGTTGTCACAACGCCGGTGCATCGCCACTTCGTTGTCGTCGAGGCCACGTTCCAGCTCCACAGCGAGCGCGTAACGGTGCGGTCGCACCACGATCTGATGACCGTCTCGAGCTATCCAGAACCGTCCGTAGCCGTCGTCACCGAGTGCACCCACCCAGAGGTGACAGGAATCCAAGTCCGGTCCGTACACCACGCGTTGGAAGAAGCGAGTCCGTTCGATCTCGTCTCCTGGCTCCCACCGCACAGTGGCTCCGTCTCTGACCTCGCGCCGGTGCTTGCAGCCCGATCAGGAGCCGGAAGCAGCTACAGGCACGTCGGGCGTCGGTTCCTTCGCCTCACTGCCGCCCTCGCTCGATCCTTGTACGGGAGGCGTCGAGTCGTTGTTCTCTTCGGCCAGCTTCACCAACCGGCGCACCATCGCCACGTCCAGATCGACGAGTTCGGAGATCGAGGTCGCGGTCTCGCCCCGTCCAGCAACCTGCGCCAGCGACCTGCCCGCCGCGAGTTCGGCCGCAGCCTTCTTCTTCTCGAACTCCTCGTTCGCCTTGGCGATCGCCGCATCACGACGAACAGCGGCCTTGTCCACCTTCTCCAGCGACGCCAACGCGCGCTCGAGGTCGCGCTGGTTGTCACTGATCCGCTTGAGCAATTCAGCGCGCCGTTCCGACAGCTTCGACCGTGCCTGACTGCGTGCCGAGATCACCTTGGTCTCGTTGTGCACCGCATCCCCCGAACCACTCACTGCGACACCCTTCCCTTCTACAACAACTCACGCCGAGTCTAAACCAGCAACCCGACCAACCCCGTCGCTTCGCCGGAGCGGTCTGCGACCGCCAGCTACACCGATCTACATCGCACCGTATTCGGGCACCAGCAACAGAAGAAGGGGGACACACCTCTTGCAGTTTTACTGACATTCGGGATTCCCTCTCTCAACCTGCGCGTTCATACCGCTAAGATCGAGCCCGTGATGACCCTCCACGTCCTGCACGCAGCGGACGGCTACGAGTACCTGACACGTCAGGTCGCCACAGCCGACCGCGAGCGTGAACGTGGAGCAGAACTGACCGACTACTACACCGCGCACGGCACACCGCCCGGCGAATGGTTCGGCTCGGGAGTCGACGGTTTGAACGACCTTCTCGACGACATCCACGTCGAGAACGCCGACCGGACCTCCGTCGGCGATGTCGTCACCGAGGCGCAGATGAAGGCCCTGTTCGGCGAAGGACTTCACCCGAATGCCGACGCCCTGATCGCCGAACTCATCGACCGGGGCGTCCCCTCCGAGGACGCAATCCGGCTCGCCCGACTCGGACGGAAGTTCCCGACCTTCAAAAACAACGTCGAGCTGTTCGACCGACATGCGGCCGAAATTGCCGAGTACACCGACACCCACGGACACGCCCCGAGCCCGGACGAATCCGCTGCGATCCTCGACCGCATCGCCGGAGGAATGTTCCAGGACAAGCACGGCCGGCCGGTGGCGAACGAGGCCGAATTGCGGAACTGGATCGCTCACGAGAAGGGTAAAGTCCGCCACCCGGTAGCCGGCCACGACCTGGTGTTCACACCGCCCAAGAGCGTGTCGAGCCTGTGGGCACTGGCACCGAACGAGACGCGCATCGAGATCGAGCGCATCGTCGATGCCACGGTGAAAGACACCCTCCGGTGGCTCGAAGAGAACGCCTGCTTCACCCGCGTCGGCCGCAACGGCGAGGAGCAGATCGACACCAACGGCTTCGTCGCCACCCTCTACAAGCACTTCGATTCCCGCTGCGGGGACCCCAACCTGCACACCCACGCGGTCGTGTCGATCAAGACCCAAGGTGCCGAAGACGGCAAGTGGCGAGCCGTCGACGGATCGACAATGTTCCGCTTCGCCGTCGCCGCCTCGCAGCGATTCAACGCCGAAGTGATGCAACGCCTGAGCACCGAACTCGGCCTCGAGCTGACCCACCGCGAGATCGAGCAGGGCAAGCAACCCGTCGTCGAACTGGCCGCTATTCCCCGCAACATGCTCGAGATGTTCAGCTCCCGCCGCAGCGCCATCGAGGCCCGCCGCGACGAACTCGTGGCCGAGTACCGCGCCAAGTACCAGCGGATGCCCGCCGCCAAGACGATGTATCAGCTCTATCAGCAGGCCACTCTCGACACCCGAGAAGGCAAGGCCGACGCGAAATCACTCGCGGAGATGCGCGCAGAATGGCGCGAGAAAGCCGCCGAAATCCTCGGCGGAAACGAGGCCGTCGATCAGCTCGTCCGCGACGCCTTGGCTGCCGGTCACGCCCCGATGCCCCAGCGCCGCGGCCTCGACGACGACGCACACGACGTGATTACCAAGCTCGAATCCAAGCGCTCGCGGTGGCAACTGCCGCATATCGCCTCCGCTGTCCAGGCCCACCTCGGCGGCGAGACGTTCCCCGACCTGGATACCTACCGGACGGCAGTCGATCGACTCACCAGCCGGGTCATGGAGTTGTCGGTGACCACCCCACGGGTCGAACTGCCCGCGATCCCGAGGCGTCTGCGCCGACGTAATGGCGACTTCGTTCTGTCCCACCACGGCAGCCACAAGCACAGCTCCCAGCGCATCCTCGACGCCGAAACGATGCTCGTATCGGCCACCAGCGAACCCACCGTCTTCACCGCCCGCACCGCCTCGATCCACGAGGTGTACGAGACGATGCGCGCCGAGACCGGACGCAACCTCAACGCCGGCCAGCGCACCTTGACCGAGCACTTCCTGCAATCCGGGGCACTGCTGGCCGTCGGTGTCGGACCCGCAGGAACCGGCAAGACCACCAGCATGAAAGCCGTCGTGCAGGCATGGCAGAGCGAAGGCCGGGGCGTCATAGCCCTCGCACCCTCCGCGGTCGCCGCCGAAACACTCGGCGAAGAAGTCGGCGTCACCGGCCTGACCCTGGCCTCCCTGACCTACCCCTGGCGCGGTCTCGTCGGCAGTCGCCCCGGCACACTTCCGGCCGGCATCGACATCGCACCGGGCACGATGCTGCTCGTCGACGAAGCATCCCTTGCCTCCACCCTCGACCTCGCCGCCGTCGTCGAGATCGCCAAGGAACGTGGCGCAGTCGTCCGCCTGCTCGGTGACCCGGCCCAACTCGACGCTGTAGAGACCGGCGGAATTCTGCGCTATCTGGCGCAGAACACCGACGCTCCCGAACTCGACACCGTGGTCCGATTCGGCAACGACACCGCCCAAGCCGAAAACTCGATGCTGCTGCGATCCGGTGACTCCACCGGCCTGGACCTGATCTACGAACGCGATCTCGTGCGCGAAGGAACGCGCGAAGAAATGATCGGCCAGGCCGTCGAGAACTACCTCCACGACCTCGCCGACGGCAAAGAATCCATCGTCATGCTGCCCACCCGCGAGGACGTCACGGCAGCCAACATCCAAGTCCAGGCCGTGCGCCGCCACGACGGAACCAGCGACGAATCCACCACCGTCGCCCTCGCCGACGAACTCACCGCCGGCCGCGGCGACATCGTGCTCACCCGCAGCAACCGCCGCGATCTGAACCCCTCCGGCGGAAAGAAAGCCGGAGCGTTCGTGCGAAACGGTGATCTGTGGGAAGTGCTCGATGTCGTGTCCGACCGCGGCGCTCTGACCGTCCGGCACCTCGAACACGGCGGCGTCATCACCCTGCCGGCCGACTACATCAGCAGCCACGTGCAACTCGGCTACGCCTCCACCGTGCACCGCGCCCAGGGCGTCACGGTCGACACCGCCCACGCCATCATCACCCCCGACATGGACCGCTCCGGGCTGTATGTGGCCGTCACCCGCGCCCGGACCGACAACCGGATCTACGTCCCGGTCGACGTGCCCGTGGGTCTCGACACCGAGCGTCCGCACCTGGAAGACAAGAACGTCTCCACCGGCCGGATGATCCTCGAGACCGTCGTCGCCACCGACAACGGCCACCGCACCGCCACCGAAGAACTCGCGGAACAAGCCGCCCACGCCACCGACCCGGAGCGGCTGCGCGAGGCATATCTGGCCGCCCAACGCCGCCTCCGCGACGGCGCACTCGAGATCGAGATGCGCCGCACCCTGCCCGAACACATCGCGGCCACCATCGAAGGCACCGAGGGATGGGCACAGCTTCGCCAGGTCCTCGCCGACGCCCATGACCACGGCCACAGCACCCGCACACTACTCGGACACGCACTCGCCGAAGGCCCCCTCGCCGGAGCGAAGGACATCGGATCGGTCCTCGCCCACCGCACCCGCGCAATTGTCGGCCAGTTCACCGAACACCCGACATTGCCGCCGCTACCGATTCGCGACCCGCTCCACACCGACGCGGAAATGCACGACTTCGCGGTCGAATGCGCCCGCCGCTACACCGAGACCACCGACCGCGCCGCGACCGCAGACACCGGCATCGGCGAAGTCATCCGCCGCTACCGCGACACCTCCGCACTCCTCGAGACGCAGAGAGTTCGCACCCTCGCCACCGCTGCACTCGGAGAAGAACTCGGTGCCCGCATCGCCGAAGAATCCTCCGCACGACTGCTCGCCCGCCAGCTCCACCGCGCCGCCCAAGCCGGCGTCGACCCGATCAACCTGCTCACCTGGCACCACGAACGCCTGGCCGAAAACGGCGTCGACACCACCGCGGCCGCGCTGCGATCCGACATGGCCAAACCCCTGACCGAGCTGATCGCCCGCCGCAACACCGCATGGCTCACCGAACACGAAGAGACCATCGCCGAACACCTGCCCACGCTCGCATTGCAGACCGACGACGAACGCGCCCAGACCATCGCCGGACGCATCGAACATCTCCACCACCTCAGCGGAACGAGCATCGAAGAAGTCGTGGCCGACCTGGCAGAGCGGGCCGGAGCCACCGCCCTAGCGACCACGCTGCTCGCCGAACTCGACCGCATCGCCGCCGACGGCCGAGACCTCACGAACCCCGACGCACCCAAATGGGTCGTCGCACCCGTGTCCGACGCCGACCAAATCGCCCCCGAACTCGCCGCCACGATCCGCGAGGACTACCAGGCCATCGCCGAACTCCACCGCGACTACCGCGACCAGCTCACCGACGACACCGCACCGATCTGGGCGCACTCGAGCCTCGGTGCCTGCCCCAACGATCCCGAGCACGCTGTCCTGTGGCGGGCCACCATCGCGGACGCGGCTGCCTACCGCAGTGCCCACCACGTCACCGACGAGGACACCCTCGCCGGGGGTCGACCGAAGGATCGCCGCGCCGCACTCGACTGGGTCCACGTCGAGCGTGAGCACACGCAGCTGCGTGAACAGCAAGAACGTTCGCAGAACACGCGGTACGTAGGGCGCCGTCGGCAACCCGAACCGCAGGTCGACCTCGGGCACGTCGAACAACGTCCGCGACGGGTGTAGTTGCCAGGTCTGCCAGCGGTTGTGCACCGCTCGCTCTACCGGGATGGTTGTACGGGGCCCAGGGTGCCGTAGTTGTTGACTTCCGCAGCCGTGACCAGCATCTTCAAGCTCTCAAGACCAGGTCGACCGCGCGATGAGGGTTGGCCGCCAGCCGCCGGCAGGCCCGGGCGATGTTCGTATGCCCGGCCCGACGATGCAGACTGACCACCACGTTCCGCAACGTCGCCATCACCTGCGGACCATGACCGGTGCGGACGGTGGACCGGTCCTCATCGAACGTCACATCACGCACGTAATGGAGTTTGTTCTCTATGTGCCAATGCCCGCGGATCCACGATGCCAGCAGCTTCGGAGGTGCCTGCTCGCACGGCAGTGAACAGATCGCGTACACCAACCTCGACCTTCCACACGCCGCCACCGAGTACGCGCCGTCGCCGAGTGATCTGAATTGCCTGCTGCGCGTACGGAAACCGCAAACCCCGGGTCACGGTGACGATCTTGTAGCTGCGGTGCTCCTCCCGGCCGTGACCGCGCTCGACCGGATCCGACCACACCACCGGCACCTGCTCCCACGGCTGGTCCCGAACCCGGGCGAGCAGGCCCGGCTGGTTCGCCTTGACGACCATGACGTACTCGGCCCGGCACTGCTCACGCAGGCACCGGGCGGTCGCCCTCTGCGTGTGCATCGCATCCATGGTCACCACCGCTCCGGCGACATCGAGTCCGCGCACCAGCTGTCGGACCGTGGGGATCTCGTTGCTCTTGTCGGCGGTGCGGCACTGTCCGAGCACGACGGTGTCGCCGTGGGTGACCGCCGACACCAGATGCGGAGCCACCCGGTCCGCGGTGCGGGCGCCGCGGACCGTCTTGCCGTCCACCGCCACGACCACTCTTCCGCCCTCGGTGCCAGCGGTTGCGGCCAGGTGCCGGCCGAGCACTCGGTCCAAAGCGTCACCGTCGATCCGGCCGAACACCTGACGGATCGTGGCCTCACTCGGAACACGGAATCGAATACCGCACCGCTGCAAAACCTTCTGGGGTGCAGCGGCCGCCCAGTCGGCGATGGCGTAGAACGAGCGGGCACCGGCGGCGACCGCGCACAATGCCACGGCGATCAGGGACGGCAACCGGTAGCGGCGACCGCGCCGAGCACGCGGATCGGGCACCTCCTCGAGCGCGACGAGCAATTCCGACATCCGCATGTCGTCGGCGACGACCCGGCTCGACCGGGCCAGCTGGTCAAGACAGGGGTCGATCGGGGACACTGTCCCGGCGGGCATGGGTGACTCCTCGTGGACGATCTGGATGCGTAAGACACACCCATGATCAATCCCTGTCCCCATGCCCGCTCAACCGGCCCGGACAGCACGTCCCATAGACCGAAGCCCCCAGGTCACGGGGCCGGTAGTCAACAACTACGGCGCCCTGGGTTAGGTAATCAGGTCAATTATCAGTTATCGGCTACTCGTACTCGGTGCTCCAACGCGCGCCTTCTGCGGCAAGACGGCGTGCGACACTTTCAGGCATAGTCGAACAACTGTCTTCATGGATGGACGGGTAATTGTCGGACGCCGAATCGGTAATTCCTACTGTGGCGGTCATGTTTTCCCATCCTCCCATATACTCAAAGGAGTATGGAATAACAGCATGGGCCCGCCATATAGTTTCGAGTAAGTCTATATCGACAAAGTTAATATTAGTGTCGATTCCCCCGCCTTGCGCGCGAATTGCGTCTTCACCGGCCGGGAGTAGGCCGGCAATCCACGCCGCAGTTTTAACACTGCCGTCCCATGGAGGTCTATTGAAATAGTACCAGGAAGCCGCGCAGATGCCGTACAAATTAGGACCAAACTGTGCGTAGTTAAGATACAATTCCAGTTGTCGTTTATCGCCAAGGATCAGGTTGAAGGGGTAAGAAAGTACGGCTTCAACGCCTTTCCTTGAAGCTTGGACAAATGTCGAATCGCCGCGGATCATGAAAATATTCTTCACAAGCTGCTGCGGAATGCTCGAGCCATGCGGGTCATTGTCGGGGATATCGTCCAGGAACGCCTCAATCCGTTCTATGAAGTCACCCACGTGAAACGGTCCTACTCGATGCCCTAATTCGGTATCTTCGTGGAATAGAACGCCTGCCACATAGTACCTGCTAATGTATTCCAAAGGGACATATTCATACACCGTTTCTCCGGGTGCCTCGTCAGAGAGCATAAATGTGGTGCGCGGCGGCGCCACATAACGGTAGAAGCCGGCAATAATACTAATTACGATAAAGAATATTAATAGTGCCTTTAGGGCGTAAGTAGCAGCTTTTCTGACTGCTCGCCAAAACTTTCCCTGCCTTGGCAGAGGTAGGCGACTCCGCTGTCCCGTTGGCGGGTATGGGATATCTGGGGTTGACGGGCTCAGTGGTTCACGAGGGGGGTCCTGAACCACTGGTTGAGACATTGGGAGAGGATTCGTTTCTCTGGGAGGAACGACAGCGAACGGGTCGAATTCTCCTCGCTGCGAAGGGGGGATCTCGTTAGATTCTGGAAAATGATTCACAATAGTTCCAATGAGGTCCGGGACCGGTAGCGAACTTGATGGTCAAAAGTTAAAATTTAACGCCCGCTCAACCAGGTGATTAGGTGTGAGCGGAACAATTGTATTCATATATTGCGTGAACGAGAAGAGAGCGAGCCGGCCTCGCTGAGGATGCATCGACCCGCAGCAGCGCAGGTAGTGTCGATTTGAAAGTTTGAAAAAAACTATTCGATTCCGACCGCTTCGGATTTTTTCAATTGGCGCGCACGATTTTCCAATTCATCGATCATATCGTCGATATGATTAGTTTTGTATCTAAATTCTTCATCAGATACGGCCTCGGTCATGGTCATAAATATAGAGGTAAATGCCACTGCGGCAGAGTTCCACTCCTTCTTGCGTCCTGTATGGAATGGATCGGTCATCCGTGCGGGTATATCCAGGTCAGGCGATCGCCCGGCATCTGCATTCTTCGGAAAGTTCGCCCCTCTGATTACTAGCCCCTCCATTGCGGCGGCTCCGGTTGCCGAAAGATATGCATATGGGTGGCGTCCAGATTCGGGGTCGCTTTGGAATTCAGGCAGGATGCGCCTGCCAAGGACTTTCCCTATGGATTCATAGAATGTCGCCAGTGCTGTTAAGTAATCACCCTCAGACTGGGCAATGGCTGATTGTAGATTGGTTTTAACAGGTTCAGGGTACGAAATTGCTGTCGCGGCGAGGGCGAGATAGGTTCTCCAGCGATTATTTTCCTTTAGGTTCTTATAGTTTACTGTGGCCCCCCGGCGGCATACTTCCACCATAACTGCGTACCGCCCTGGCATAGTTTCCAAGATATTAGGGTTTTCGCGCAACTCGTTTTTCAGTGTGTCCAGAGCAACGTCGAGCGTATCTCCATCGAACACGGCAGGGTTTGATGACTGAGACCCTCCAAGCTCATATAGCAACTCATTAAAAAAATCCTCACGATTTGGCCATACCCGATAAACAGCACTCCTTGGTATTCCCGCGCTGAAGGCGATCGAGTCGAGCGAAATGTGTTGAAGGCTCACTGTGAGCCCGTGGGTTCGAACCATCTCGGTTGCAGTGCTCAGCATCTCGTGTCGGACTTGTGCAGAGCTACGCCGCTTGGTGCCACGCGAACTGGGATCCATAGGATTGTTCATCGATACCCCTCGTTGAGACACCGTGTCCGGTGTCCGGTGTTGACCTACTTGGAGACGTCATTTAGTATCTGTAGCCTACGGCAGTAGCCCTTCGCAATAGAACGACCGGCGCAGACGAGTCCTTACTCCTCGGCACCGCAGTTGGCGAACTTCCCTATAGGGACAGTTCATCTAGCCCAGTGATGGCCCTACATAGAGGGGGACTTGAAATGACTGCTGCTCCACAGGCCACGCGGACTGTCGCCTTTGTCCTGATCTCAAGCCTACTGGCGACACTCTTCGTCCTGTTCGGCGTAGGCCCTGCCCAGGCCGAACCAGCCAATCGGTTTCCGATCGATTGGACAGACATCGGCATCCACCCCCGCCAGGCACCGGCGATGTCCGCGGAGCATGCCGGTCCCGCGCTCATGGACGGAACCCTTGTCAGCCACATTTGTGAGGTGGCCGGCGAACCCGTATACAACGGGCAGGAAACGATCGACGTCTGGGCTCTTACCGAATACGGTTGGCTCCCGACCGCGTGGATCAACACCGGTTACGACGGATGGACGCCAAACGTACCCGACTGCGGCGAGATGACGTCAAACGAGGAATCGACCCAACCGGGATGCGTGCCGTACATCGTTGTGGGCGTACCCGGATCCCATCAAGGAGCACTGCAGGAGGAGAACTTGGGCTCTAGCGACGAGCAGTCGCGGCTAGGTCCTGAAGTTCACGCTGTGGTCGAAGCTATGCGGGCCGAGGGCCTGGAGCTCGGTGTTGCGGCCGTCGCCTATCCCGCACTACTCAATACAGTTACCGCCAAGGCTATGTACAACCTCTCGTCCTACAAGGAATCAAAGGACAAGGGATACAGCGCTACCTACGACCTACTGAAGGTTCTCGCTCGGGAATGCCCCAACTCGAAGTTCTTTCTCATCGGATATTCGCAGGGCGCGCACATCGTAGGGGACGTGGCACAGACGATTTACCACGAGGGCGGACCCGTTGACCGTAACCGGATCGCTGGTGTCGTGCTACTCGCTGATCCCGCGTTTAACTCTTCGTCCCCTGGAGCGGAAGAATTTGTCGCTAATGGCTCAGCGCTGTCGTACTCACCGGTGGATTCGCAGGATATAACTGGAAGCCTGGGAACTCGAGCCGCATTTCCGTCGGACGCGCGTGTATTCTCGGTATGCATCCAATCAGATCCTGTGTGCAACCTGAGTGCTCTCAACCTTCCAGCGGAGGGCACGCACGTGTTCATACATGCTCCATTGGATGCGATGCTGGGCGCACAAGGCGAGGGTCCGCCTTCGAATGTCCACGGAATCTACGACGACGCACCGATCCTGGAATGGGGCGTTGAGAGTCTGGCGCAGTTCGCGGGCAGCATGATCGCAAGTACGTACACCGGAAGTTAACGAGCCGGGAACCGCAGGCTCAGATTAGGGCATATCAGATCAAATGTATCCGATATGCCCTAAACTTCTGACTGCGTACCGCTTGCCGATGTCTACCCTGAGTTAGGCCTGAGTTGCACCAGGTTGGCCGATTCTCGGGACGGATCCGGCGTTTGTGCTGGTGACAGCGGTGCGGGTTCGGGAAATGGCACACTAACGGCTCGGTAGACTCCCGCTCTGTGGCTGCCTACATCCGCAAAGTCCGCACCGCGTCGGGCGCGACCGCGGTGCAGATCGCAGCTAAGCAAGGCCGCCGAGACAAGGTGCTCGAGCACCTCGGCTCGGCGCATACCGACAGTGAACTCGCCGCTCTGCTCGAGACCGCCCGCGAGAAACTTCTTGCCGGCCAGCAGCAACTCGATCTCGACCTGGGGGCGGGTACCGGCGGGGCATCGGTGATCACCGGCAAGCGTTCCCGCTGGCTGATCGAGGTCATCGACACCGCGTGGCAGCACCTCGGGTTCGATGTGATCGACAACGAGGCGTTCTTCCAGCTGGTGGCAGCCCGCATCGTCGAAGCGACCTCGGTCAGCGACACGGGTCGCGTGCTCGGCGAGATCGGCATCGTCCCCGCACACCGCAACACGTTCGTGCGGACCCTGCAGCGCTGCACCGAGCATGGCTACCGTGACCGGATCGCGCAGCGCTGCTTCGAACACGCCGCCGCCGCGGGCGACCTGAACCTATTGCTCTACGACGTTACGACCTTGTACTTCGAGGCAGAGAAGGAAGACGAACTGCGCAAGGTCGGGTACTCGAAGGAACGTCGGGTGGACCCGCAGATCGTCGTCGGGCTGCTGGTCGACCGCACCGGATTCCCTTTGGAAATCGGTTGTTTCGAAGGAAACCACGCCGAGACCCGCACGATCGTGCCGATCGTGCGCCAGTTCCAGGCTCGTCACAATATCGAGGGCGTGGAGATGGTCATCGCTGCCGACGCCGGCATGCTGTCCGCCTCGAATCTGAAAGACCTCGATGCTGCCGGACTGAAGTTCATCGTCGGTTCCCGGGTGATGAAAGCACCCTCGGATCTGGCCAGTCATTTCCACTGGAACGGCGACGTGTTCACCGACGGCCAGGTCATCGACACGGTCACCCCGCGACACGCAAAGAGCGTGGTCAACGATGTCAACCGTCGTGCCGAGCCGGTGTGGGACCCCGCCGACACGTCAGCGTGGCGAGCGATCTGGGCGTACTCGGCCAAACGCGCCGTGCGGGACAACCAGACGTTGAACGCTCAGGAAGCTCGGGCGAAGGCCGTCATCGACGGCACCCGAGCTGCACGATCGCCGCGGTTCGTCAAGACCACCGCGAAGGGCAAGACCCTCGATACGGCGGGCATCGCCCGGGCCCGTTCCCTTGTCGGGCTCAAAGGCTACGCCACGAACCTTCCTGCGCACGTGATGAACCCGCATGAGGTGATGGCGAAGTATCACGACCTGTGGCAGGTCGAGCAGTCGTTTCGGATGTCGAAGACCGACCTGCGGGCCCGGCCGATCTTCAGTCACACCCGGGATGCGATCGAGGCGCACCTGACCATCGTGTTCGCTGCGTTGGCGATCTCACGCTATCTGCAGGACGAGACCGGGATGTCCATCCGGAAGATCGTGCGGACCCTGCGTCCACTGCAGGAAATCACAATCTCGATCGCCGGCCACGAGCACACCGCCCTCGATCCACTCACCGCCGACGCCGCGAGCATCCTCGATTCCCTCGAAATCTCGAATCGTCGATCAGGGTTGGCACACTAAACTGGTGCAACTCAGGTTAGGACATTACTGGCGAGTAGAAAGCTCGGCAGGCTCGTCACCTGCGCCTTCGTGATCCCGCGAAAGCCGATCGGGACACTAAGCGGGTAGGTTCGGGCGGTGGCATTCGTGCGGAAAGTGCGCACCGCATCCGGCGCGGTCGCGGTGCAGGTCGTGCGCAAACATCGGGGCCGGCACGAGATCATCGCGCACGTCGGATCCGCGCACACCGACGTCGAGCTGGGCATCCTCCTCGAAAGATCCCGCAACCTCCTGCACGGTGACCAAGGCATGCTCGAGCTCGACGTACCGTCACCGGTCGAGCAGATCACCGACGTCGCCGACTGGCGCACCGGACAGCTATCCGTGTCGCCGCCCACGGCGGGTCGGGAGGTCGCCGGTCCGGGCCGGACCGTGCGCACCACCGCCCGGCTGCTCTACGACGTACTCGCCTCGGTCTACGACCGGCTCGGCTTCGACGTCCTCGACGATGCGGTGTTCAAGGATCTGGTGATCGCACGCATCGTCGAACCGACCTCGAAGATCGACGCCCTGCGTGTCCTCGACGACCTCGGCGCGGACACCGTGTCGTACAAAACGATTCAACGCCATCTCGCGCAGATCCTCACCGGTGACTACCGGGATCGGATCGCCCACCGATGCTTCGAGTACGCCGCCGCCACCGGCGGGTTGGGGTTGTTGCTGTTCGATGTGACGACCTTGTACTTCGAGGCCGAGAAGGAAGACGACCTCCGCAAAGTCGGCTACAGCAAGGAGCGGCGGGTCGATCCACAGATCGTGGTGGGACTGCTCGTCGACCGCACCGGCTTCCCCTTGGAGATCGGTTGTTTCGAGGGCAACAAGGCCGAAACCCACACCCTGATCCCGATCGTGCGCCAGTTCCAGACCCGCCACGGCATCGACGGTGTGGAGATGGTTATCGCCGCCGACGCCGGCATGCTCTCCGCCTCGAACCTGACCGCGCTCGACGAGGCGGGTCTGAAGTTCATCGTCGGATCCCGCGTCACGAAAGCCCCGGGCGATCTGACATCTCATTTCCATTGGCACGGCGGATGTGTTCACCGATGGGCAGATCATCGACACCGTCACACCCCGGCACGCACGCAGTGTCGTCAACACCGTGAAGAGACGAGCCGAACCGGTCTGGGATCCGGTGCGGCACCCCACCTCGTGGCGGGCGATCTGGCAGTACACCCGCAAACGCGCCGTGCGCGACAACCAAACCCTCAATGCGCAGGAAGCGCGGGCGAAGGCGGTCGTCGACGGCACGAAGAAGGCCAAGGCCACTCGGTTCGTCAAGACCACCACGGCCGGTCAGCAACTCGATGATGCCGCCCTGGGCAGGGCCCGGTCCCTCGTCGGCCTGAAGGGATACGTGACCAACATTCCGGTCACGCTGATGGAACCGGGTGAGGTGATCGGCAAGTAGGGGTAGCCGTAGCATCCGCCGGAAATCGGGCGGATTTGGCGTATCCGACTGGTGGGCACGGGGTTTCGAGTTCGGCATGCGCTGTCGACTGGTTGGTGCTTGACTGCCGATGATGATGTTGGTCGGTGCTGGTGGAGGCTGGGGTCGTGGCGACGCGGATGTTCGCGGACGAGGAGTTGGAACGACTGCGGGGATTCCCGGAGATCAGCCGCGAGGAGCTGTTCCGGTACTTCACGCTGACGCCTGCGGATCTGGCGTTCGTGGATCCGGGCCGGGGCCGGGGCCCAGCCGAGCGGCTGGGCTTGGCGATCGCGTTGTGTACGCTGCCGTGGCTGGGATTCGTGCCGGATCGGCTGGTCACGGCTCCGCCGGTGGCGGTGGCTCGTGTCGCCGAGCAGTTGCGGTTGGATCCGGTGGTGATCGGTGCCTACGGCAGGCGAGCCAAGACCCGCACCGAGCATGTGCGCCTGGCCGCGCGGTACCTGGGATGGCGTGCGGTCGGTGCGCTCGAGTTCAAGGAGCTCGATGAGTTCCTGCTCGCGCGGGCGATGGAGCACGATTCCCCGACTCTGCTGTTCCGGCTGGCGTGTGAGTATCTGATCTCGGCGAAGGTGATCCGGCCAGGCCCGGTCACCGTGGTCGAGCGGGTCGCCCACGCCCGCCACCAGGCCCAGACCGAAACCTATGACCGGCTCGCTCACGAGTTCACTGCGGCGCGGTGCGCGGAGTTGGACGGCTTGCTTGTCACCGACGCTTCGCTGGGGATCTCGCGGTTGCGGTGGCTGTCGACCGGGCCGGTGGAGGCCTCGGCGGCCGCGGTCCGCGCCGAGGTCGACAAGCTGGGTTTCCTGCGCGGGTTGGGCGCTGATCGGCTGGATATGTCGGTGCTGCCCGCCGAGCGGCGCCGGTTTTTGGCCACGATGGGCCGGCGCCTGAGTCCGCAAGCGCTGCAACGTCGGGATCCGCAACGCCGGTATCCGATCCTGCTCACGGTGCTGGCCCAGTCCGGCACCGATGTCCTCGATGAGGTCGTGGCGTTGTTCGATCAGGCGATCTCGGTGAAATTCGGTGCTGCCGAACGGAAGATGCAGCAGCGGCTGGCCGAACGAGGGAAGACTGGAGAGGACCGTCAGGCGCTGCTGGACGATCTGTTGGAAATCGTCACCGACCCCGGCGTTCCGGATGAGGAGATCGGTGCGCTGATCCGCGGCGAGAAGATCGGGTGGGAGCGCCTGCGCGCGGCGATCGCCCAGGCCAAGCCCAGGTTGCCGCGTGATCACGGGCATCTGGCGGCGTTGGATTCCTCCTACAACTACCTGCGTCAGTTCACCCCCGCGGTGCTCGAAGCGGTGCGCTTCTGCGGCGGTACCGCCGCGACCGAGTTGCTGATCGCGGTGAACATGCTGCGCGAGTTGAACGCGACCGGGCGGCGCAAGGTCTTCGATGACGCCCCGACCGGGTTCGTGCCGATGAAGTGGCGCGGCTACCTCGACGAGGCCCGCAAATCCGGCAGCGCGACCGCGTATCGGCACTACTGGGAGTTGTGTGTGCTGCTCGGATTGCGTGACGGGTTGCGCAGCGGGGATGTGTTCGTGCCGGGCTCGCGCCGTTACGCCGACCCGGCCGCCTACCTGCTCACCACCGGGCAGTGGGAACCGCAACGCGTTGAGTTCTGCGGCCTGGTCGGGCGATCCGCCGATCCTGGCGTCGCGCTGGCCACCGTGGTCGCCGAACTGCACGACGCTCTCGGTGAGCTGGAGGAGGTGCTGGCCGGCGGGGACGGCCCGGTCCGGCTGGACGAGGGCGGGGATCTGGTGATCTCGCCGCTGAGCGCGGAAGATGTTCCCGCCGAGGCGATCACGCTCAAGGCCGAGCTGACCGAAATGCTGCCGTTCGCGCCGATCGTGTCGCTGCTGATCGAGCTGGACAAACGCACCGGCTACCTGGACTGCTTCACCCACGCCGGCGGTCAGGCCACCCGGACGCCGGAGCTCAAACGCAACCTGATCGCGGTACTGCTGGCGCACTCGACGAACCTGGGGTTGACCCGGATGGCCGAGGCGTGCGGAATCACCTACGACATCCTGGCCTGGACCGACGAGTGGTATGTGCGCGAGGAGACCCTGCGCGCGGCCAACCTGGTACTGGTCGGCTACCACCAGCGGCTGCCGCTGACCGCGGTGTTCGGCGCCGGAACACTGTCGTCGAGCGACGGGCAGCGTTTCCCGACGCGCGGTAAGTCGACCACGGCGCGGCCGTTGAGCCGCTATTTCGCCAGCGAGGGCCTGTCGACCTACACCCATGTCAGCGACACCCACGCCACCTACGGCACCAAGGTCATCGTGGCGACCAAACGCGAAGCCCACTACGTGCTCGATGAGATCCTGGGCAACGCCACCGATCTGCCGATCACCGAGCACGCCACCGACACCCACGGGGTCACCCTGGTCAACTTCGGGTTGTTCGACCTGCTCGGGATGCAGCTCTCGCCACGGATCCGGGATCTGGGGCGGATCACCCTGTACCGGCCGGGCCCGCGCGCCGAGGCCGAGGCCCGGTTCCCGCACGCGGGCCCGCTGATGACCCGCAAGGCCAACCTGGGTTTGATCGCCGAGCACTGGGACGATCTGCTGCGGTTGGCCGGATCGCTGAAGTTCGGGCACGCCACCGCGTCGCTGTTGGTCGGCAAGCTGTCGGCGTCGGGGCGGCAGAACACCCTGGCCGCGGCGCTCAAGGAGTACGGGGCGCTGCGGCGCACCATTTACGCCGCGAGATACCTCTCCGATCCGGACTACCGGCGCAAGATCTCGCGGCAGCTCAACAAGGGCGAGTCGCTGCACGCGCTGCGCCGCGACCTGCTCTATGCCCATGAGGGGATGATCCGGGCGCGCCACCTCGAGGACCAGACCGAGCAGGCCTGGTGCCTGACCTTGACGACCAACGCTGTGATCGCCTGGACCACAGAGTATTACGGGTTCGCTGTCGAGCAGATGCGCCGGACCGGGCAGCGTATCGATGACGAGGTCCTGGCCCACATCAGCCCGGCCCACAGTGCCAACATCAACTTCTTCGGCGCGATCGAGGTCGACATCGACGCCGAGCTGGCCCAGCTGGGCCCGACCGGGTACCGGCCGCTGCGGGTGCGCGACACCTTGTTCTGACCGCGCGGAACCGGGGCCCGTGGTTACGGCGTGGCGATGTCGATAGCGGTGTCTGCTGGCGTGGGTGTTCGGTGGGCGGTGAGGAAGTTGTCGACGAGCCGGGTGCAGTCGTCGTGGTCGATGCTGCGTAATCCGGTGAGACGGGCGAACACGATCGGGCCGAGGAGTTCGATGATGGCGAAGGTGGTGTCGAGCTCGCCGAGCATCGCGCGGGCCTCGGGACTGGTGAGGATCTGGTCGAACGGGTGGCGGTACTGCTCGATGACGCGCGCGCGCAGCGAGGTGACCGCGGCCGGGTCGGGGTGGTCCTCGCCGATGGAACCCATCGCCAGCCAGGCCAGGGTGACGAGCTGCATCTCGTTGAGCCAGATGTTTCGCTGCACGGGAGTCCAGTCCTTGCCGCCCCACTCGACGGGCCAGTTCGGCACCGCCAGACCCTTGGCGTTGAGGATCTGCTGGCTCCGGACGACCTCGTCGCGGTCCAGGTGCCGGCCGGCAGCCACTTTCTCTCGGATCTCGGCGGGGAACTCGGTGGTGAAGAACGTGCGCAGTTCGTCGCGGAACGCGAGCTCTTCGTCGGTGAGCTTCAGGTTCATGGGGGCCTTCCGTCACGGTTGTGCCTGTGCGAGCGCAGCATGGAACCACGGCCCGATCCCGTTTTCACGCTGCATGATTCGCGGAGGGATGGGGGCTCGTTCGCCCTGGTGCTGCGTACACCCGTACTGTAACTTGACACTGTTAGGTTGTCCAGGCCGACCCCGGGACCGACCCCCGGACCGACGCCGAGGAAGGAGCGCCGATGGCACGACCCCGTACCCCGCTGCTCAGCCGCCCGCTCATCCGCGAGACCGCCCTGCGCCTCGTCGACGCGCACGGACTCGACGAACTGTCCATGCGCAAGATCGCCGCCGAGCTCCATGTCAGCGCGCCGTCGCTGTACAGCCACTACTCGAACAAGGACGAGCTGCTCGACGACATCGCCGACCAGGTCGGCGAGTCCGTCGATATCAGCGGGTTCGACACCGACGACTGGCAGGAGGCGCTGCGCGTCTGGGCGAGGTCCTACCGCGCCGCCCTCGCCGAGCACCCGAACCTCGTACCGTTCCTCGCGCGCAGCCCGGGCCGGCGCGAGGTCGCGCTCGATCAGGCCAACGCCGTGCACGGCGGCCTGACCCGGGCCGGGTGGCCGCCACGGACCGCGACCCTGATCGGCGCGTCGATCAAGTACATCGTCGTCGGCTCGGCCATCGCCTCGTTCTCGGGCGGCTTCCTCGACGACCTCACCATCTACCGGGAGCGCTATCCCCATCTGTCCCAGGCACACCGGCTGCGCGAGCACGCGGACGAGATCGACCGCGACGGCTTCGAGCTGGCGCTCGAGTCGTTCCTGCAGGGCCTGGCGCAGCGGTTCGCGAGCCTCACCGGCGCGGACCGCTGACCGGTCTGTAGGTACGGTGCAACCGCACGAACCGCAGATGCCGGCCCGCCGCCCGGTAGTCGGCCTCGCTGCCGTCGACGTCGAAGCCCATCGCCGCGCACAACCGCGGCGCGACCTTCGGGTGCCGGCGCCCGTACCGCGCCATGAATTCCGCCGCCTCCTCCGGATCGAGGAACTCCGCGGCCACCGCGACCCGTTCGCGGCCCGACTCGATCCGCGCCGCGGGATGCGCCCGCAGGTTGCGGTACCAGTCGGTCTGCTTCCCGAAGCCGACGGCCACGACGAATCCGCCGGACGTGTCCTCGTGGTTCACCACCTCGAGCACCGTCTGCCGCGGCCGTCCGCTGCGCCGGCCGACGTGGTGCAGCAGCAGGAACCGGCGGCCCAGCACCCGCCCCAGCCCGATCCGGTAGAGGTGGATCGGAGCGCGCAGGAATCGGCGGCGCAGTCCGGTCGGTGGTGCGGCGGGCTCGGTGATGCGCATTCCTTCACTGTGCGCCCGATCCGTCCGCTGCACCACCGGGACGCCCACACGGATCGGCTGCGGGACCGGCGCGACGGCCCTACCGTTGACTCATGCACCGTCCCATTCGCATCGGTCTTCAACTCCAGCCCCAGCATCAGCCCGACTACGGGAAGATCCGCGACACCGTGCTCCGCGCCGAGGACGCCGGCGCCGACATCGTCTTCAACTGGGACCACTTCTATCCCCTCTCCGGGGACCCGGACGGCGCCCACTTCGAATGCTGGACGATGCTCGGCGCGTGGGCGGAACAGACCGAGCGCGTCGAGATCGGAGCGCTCGTCACCGGCGGCGGCTACCGCAATCCCGATCTGCTCGCCGACATGGCCCGCACCGTCGACCACATCAGCGGCGGCCGGCTCATCCTCGGCATCGGCGCGGGCTGGTTCGAGAAGGACTACGTCGAGTACGGCTACGACTTCGGCACCAAGGGTTCCCGGCTGAAACTGCTCGGCGAATACCTGCCCCGGATCACCGCGCGGCTCGCGAAGCTCAACCCCCCGCCGACCCGGCACATCCCGCTGCTCATCGGCGGCGGCGGACCCCGCAAGACCATCCCGCTGGTGGCGCAGTACGCCGACATCTGGCACAGCTTCGGGGACCTCGACACCCACACGGAGAAGGCGGAGATCCTCGCGGCGCGCTGCGCCGACGCCGGCCGCTCACCGAACGAGGTCGAGCGGTCCGTGCCGTGGCCCGGAACCGCGCACGCGGCCGCCTTCGTCGATGCGGGCGTCACCCTGTTCACCGTCGGTGTCGGCGGTCCCGACTACGACCTGAGCGGCCTCCTCGAGGCGATCGGGTGGCGGGACGAGAACTCCGCACCGCCGCTGTCCGGGCTGGCCTGACCGGGCTACCCCAGGGCCGGGACGCGGCAACCGGGGTCCGGTTCCCGGCTGCCCGCGCGCACATCGTCGTTGCGTCCGCCTGGTCACTCTGTTTACTGTAGTTGAAGCCACGTATGGTCGACCCCCGCGGAAGGCGGTGAGCGGCGTGAACCCTGAAGGCGTGTGGATCGCCGGTGGATACCAGTCCGACTTCGCGCGGAACCTGACCCGGGAGGACCGGAACATCGCGGACCTCGTCGCGGAGACGGTGACGGAAACGCTGCGCGACGCCCGCATCGACGTCGCCGACGTCGGGGTGATCCACGTCGGCAATGCCTTCGGACAGCTCTACACCGGCCAGGGACACCTCGGCGGCATGCCGGCCTCCGTGCTGCCCGAGCTGTGGGGGATCCCGGCCACCCGGCACGAGGGGGCCTGCGCGTCCGGCTCCCTTGCCGTGCTCGCCGCGATGGCCGATCTCGAGGCCGGTCGCTACGACTGCGCCCTCGTGCTCGGCGTCGAACTCGAACGGTGCGTCCCCGGCGACGCCGGCACCCGGGTCATGAACGCCGCGGCCTGGGTGGGACAGGAAGGCGCCGACGCGAAGTACATGTGGCCGTACATGTTCGACAAGATCGCCGACGAGTACGACCGCCGCTACGGCCTCGACGACGAGCACCTGAGGGCGATCGCGGAACTGAACATCCGCAACGCCCGCGCCAATCCGAATGCGCAGACCCGCAACCGGACCTACGGACCCGGCAGTTTCGGCCCGGACGAGGCCGCCAATCCGGTGGTCGAGGGACGCCTCCGCAGGACCGACTGCAGTCCGCTGACGGACGGCGCCGCGGGCGTGGTGCTGCTGAGCAACCGCTACCTGAGCCGGCACCCACGCACCGTCGACGACATGTCCCGCATCCTCGGCTGGGGCCACCGCACGGTCGGACTGTCCTTGTCCGGCAAGCTCGCCCGCGACGGCGACGATCCCCTCGTCATGCCGCACGTGCGCGCCACGATCGTCGACGCGTTCGAGCGGAGCGGCATCGGCGGCGTCCGGGACCTCGACCTGATCGAAACACACGACTGCTTCACCGTCAGCGAATACCTGGCCGTCGACCACTTCGGGATCACCTCCCCCGGCCGGAGCTGGCAGGCGATCGAGAACGGCGACCTCGAGATCGGTGGCCGCATCCCCATGAACCCCAGCGGGGGGCTTCTCGGCGGGGGGCATCCGGTCGGCGCCACCGGAGTCCGGATGCTGCTGGACTGCCACCGCCAGATCACCGGCCGCGCCGGCGACTACCAGGTCCCCGGCGCCACGCGAGCCGCGACCCTGAACATCGGCGGAAGTACGACCACCACGGTCAGTTTCGTCGTCGGCTGAAAGGACATCCATGGAACTCGAGATTCTGGGACGGGCACTGTCCACCCTGCCCGCGGACGACGACCACCCGTACCGCACCGGTCCGTGGCGCCCGCAGCACACGGAGCGGCGCGCCGACGACCTCGAGGTGATCGGCGACCTGCCGGCCGATCTCGACGGCGTGTACCTGCGCAACACCGAGAACCCGGCGCACCCGGCACTCGAAGGTCTCTATCATCCCTTCGACGGTGACGGCATGATTCACGTCGTCGGATTTCGCGACGGAAAAGTCTTCTACCGCAACAGATTCGTGAAGACCGACGGCTTCCTGGCCGAACAGGAGGCCGGTGGCCCGTTGTGGGCGGGCATCGCCGAACGGCCGCAGAACTCGATCCGCCAGGACGGCTGGGGCGCCCGCGGCCGCATGAAGGATGCCTCCAGTACGGACGTCACCGTGCATCGCGGCGTCGCCCTGACCAGCTTCTGGCAGTGCGGGGACCTCTACCGCCTCGACCCGACCACGCTCGAGACCCTCGGCAAGGCGACGTGGGACGGCCGATTCCCCTCCGACTGGGGCGTTTCCGCGCATCCCAAGGTCGACGCCCGCACCGGCGAACTGCTGTTCTTCAACTACGGCACCGACGCCCCGTACCTGCACTACGGCGTGGTCGACGCCGACGATCGGCTGGTGCACTACGTCGACATCCCCCTGCCCGGCCCCCGCCTGCCCCACGACATGGCGTTCACCGAGAACTACGCGATCCTCAACGACTGCCCCCTGTTCTGGATCCCGGAGGCCCTCGCGCGCGGCAAGTACGTGCCGCGCTACCACCCCGACCTGCCGATGCGGCTCGGCGTGATTCCCCGGCGCGGCCGTCCCGACCAGATCACCTGGTTCGACGCCGACCCGACCTACGTGCTGCACTGGACCAACGCCTACGAAGAC
Organism: Rhodococcus sp. YH1; assembly: GCF_009939605.1. NCBI lineage: Bacteria > Bacillati > Actinomycetota > Actinomycetes > Mycobacteriales > Nocardiaceae > Rhodococcus > Rhodococcus sp. YH1. The sequence continues at coordinate 82,242 of NZ_WVTE01000290.1, forward strand.
GGCGACGAGATCGTGCTCGAGGGATTCCATCAGGAGACACCGGAACCGCCGGACGACGGCACCGGACCGATCTACCGGCGGCTGTTCCGTTCGCTGGCACTCGACCGCATGGGCACCCACCTGCACCGCTGGCGGCTGAACCTGCGCACCGGCTCGCTCACCGAGGAACGGCTGTCCGAGTCCGTCACCGAATTCGGGATGATCAATCCGCATCACGGCGGCGTCCGCCACCGCTACACCTACGCCGCGACGGGGGTGCCGGGCTGGTTCCTCTTCGACGGCCTCGTCAAACACGACGTGCAGACGGGGGCGGAGGAGCACTACTCGTTCGGCGAGGGCGTCTTCGGCAGCGAGACCGTGATGGCGCCCCGCACCGGGTCGGCCGCCGAGGACGACGGCTACCTGATCACGATCACCACCGACATGAACCGGGACCGGTCCGAATGCCTGGTCTTCGACGCGCGGCAACCGGGGGACGGACCGCTCGCGCGGATCGGACTCCCCGAACGGGTCTCGAGCGGCACCCACTCGACCTGGGCGGCGGGCTCGGACCTCCCGGGGTGGCGGGACGCGGACCGGGCAGGCGACGTCCTGAACCTATGATCAGCTGTCGATGGCAGGTTCCGGCACGGTCACCGAACTCGAGCCGGGCGGTGACAACGCGATCGCGGTCACCCTCGGCATCCTCGGCGACGAGTGGAACCTGTGGATTCTGCGGTACGCGTTGCAGGGCGACCGCCGATACCGGGACTGGATCGAGCGGGGGGAGATCTCCAACGCGGTGCTGACCGCGCGCCTGGCCCGCCTCACCGACGCGGAACTCCTCGAGCGGGTGCAGTACCAGGAGCGGCCGGCTCGACACGAGTACCGGTTGACGGCCCGCGGCCACGGCGTGTGGCCGGTTCTGCTCACCATGTGGGCGTGGGAACAGCAGTGGGCGCCCGACCACCGGGGACAGCTCCCGGCCAGGCGGCACGCGGTCTGCGGCGCCCGGTTCACACCGGTGCTCGTCTGCGGCCACTGCGACCGGCCCACCGGCGCACCCGACGTGGACGCGCAGCTCGGCCCCAGCGGACAGTGGCCGCGCAGCGTGCCGGCCGCGACCGGTCGCCGACGGTCCGGCCGTGCTCGCGCGCCGGAGATCCTGCCGCACACGATGGAACTGCTCGGCGACCGGTGGTCGGCGGCGCTGCTCGGGGCGGCGTTCCTCGGCGCCACCCGCTACGGGCAGTTCGCCGAGCGCATGGGGGCACCTCCGACGGTGGTGGCCGACCGGCTCCGGCGCTTCACCGAGCTGGGCGTCCTGCAGGAACTGCCCAATCCCGACCGCCCGGCGTGGGTGACCTACCACCTCACCGACAAGGGGCGGGCGTTCTTCCCCGTCGTCGCCTGCATGATCGACTGGGGGCTGCGCTGGTTCCGCGCACCGGAGGGACCGGCGATCGTCCTGCGTCACCGCCACTGCGGCCACACCTTCGCACCCGCACTGACGTGCAGTCACTGCAGGGGGCGGCTGCGGGCCTCCACGGTCTCGATCGAACCCACCGGCGGCTGACCCGCCCCGGCACACCCGTCGGACGGCGCGATTCGGATTAGGCTCCCACCATGCCCGAATCCGTGATGGCGAAACGGAGCACCGTGGCGGCGCTGCTCCTGGCGGTGCTCCTGGCGCTGACTGCGACGGCCTGTTCCTCGGGCGGTGGTCGACCGTCGGCTCCCCAGGACCTGTGTTCCCCGCCCGGGGTCGGCGGGGCCTCCGCCGCACCGACCAATCTCGACACGTCGGCCGCCGCCGCGGAGGACCGCTACACCACCCCGGGCGTGGTGCCGCTCGAGTCGATCGACGTTTCCGGGCTGAACCTCATCACCCCCGGTGTGCTCACCGTAGGCACGCTCTCCGACGCGCCACCGAGCATCTGCGTGAACTCCCAGGGCGAGTTCACCGGCTACGACAACGAACTGCTGAAGGCCATCGCCGAGAAACTCGGTCTCCGCGTGGAGTTCGTCGGCACCGAGTTCGCGGGCCTGCTCGCCCAGGTGGCCGGCCGGCGCTTCGACGTCGGCTCGTCGTCGATCACCACCACGGACGAACGTCGCCGGCTGGTCGGCTTCACCAACGGCTACGACTTCGGCTACTTCTCGCTGGTCGTGCAGAACGGCAGTCCCATCCGTGGCTTCGGGGACCTGAACGCGTCCACCCGCATCGGGGTCGTGCAGGGAACCGTCCAGGACGACTACGTCGTCAACACCCTCGGTCTCGATCCGGTGAAGTTCCCGGACTACAACACCGCGTACGCGAACCTGAAGACCGGCCAGATCGACGCGTGGGTGGCGCCGTCGCAGCAGGCCGAGGGCGCGATCGCGCCGGGTGATCCGACGTCGATCGTGCAGAACACGTTCAGCCTCAACAACTACGTCGGCTGGGCCGTGTCCCGGGAGAACCAGGCGCTGATCGACGCGCTCAACTCCGGGCTCGACGCCGTGATCGCCGACGGCACCTGGGCCGAGCTCTACACCGAATGGGTCCCCCGGGAACTGCCCGAGGGCTGGAAGCCCGGCAGCAAGGCCGCGCCGGAACCCGACCTGCCGGACTTCGCGGCGCTGGCCGCCGAAAACACCGCCAGCGGCGAGGAGCCGGCGGCCACGGCCCCGAAGTCCACGCTCGAACAGCTGCGCGAGACGTTCTTCTCGTGGGAGCTGTACCGGCACGCCTTCCCGGATCTGCTGAAGACCGGTCTGCCGAACACCCTGATCCTGGCGCTGACCTCCGGGCTCGCCGGCACGGTCCTCGGCATGCTGCTCGCCATGGCGGGGATATCGCGCACCCGCTGGCTGCGCTGGCCCGCCCGCGTCTACACCGACATCTTCCGCGGCCTGCCCGCGGTGGTGATCATCCTGCTCGTCGGCCTCGGCCTCGGCCCGGTGGTGCAGGGCGCCACGGGCAACAACCCGTACTGGCTGGGCGCGGCGGCGCTGGCGCTGCTCGCGGCCGCATACATCGGGGAGATCTTCCGCTCCGGCATCCAGTCGGTCGAACCGGGGCAGATGGAGGCGGCCCGGGCCCTGGGCTTCAGCTACCGCCGGGCGCTGACACTGGTGGTGATCCCGCAGGGCGTGCGGCGCGTGCTGCCCGCGCTGATGAACCAGTTCATCTCGCTCATCAAGGACTCGTCGCTCATCTACTTCCTCGGTCTGCTGGCCACCCAGCGCGAACTGTTCGCCGTCGGCCGCGACCTGAACGCGCAGACCGGCAACCTCTCGCCGCTCGTCGCGGCGGGCCTGTTCTACCTCATCCTCACCGTGCCGTTGACTCATCTCGTGAACTACATCGACCACCGCCTGCGCACCGGCCGGCCCGAGGCCACCCTCGACCCGCTCGAGCAGGAACTCGTCGTGGAGAGGGGCTGACCGATGCCGACCACCATCCGGGACAGCGTGTCCCTCACCGGGACCGGACTGCACCTGGCCTTCGGCACCAACAAGGTGCTGCGCGGCGTCGACATCCACGTCGACGCCGGCAAGACCGTCACCGTCATCGGCCCGTCCGGCTCGGGCAAGTCGACCCTGCTGCGCGTGCTCAACCGGCTGCACGAACCCGACGCCGGCGACATCCTCCTCGACGACCGCTCGGTGCTGAAGGACAACCCCGACGAGCTGCGGCAGCGGATCGGGATGGTGTTCCAGCACTTCAACCTCTTCCCGCACAAGACGGTGGCCGAGAACATCGCGCTCGGCCCCCGCAAGCTCAAGGGGCTGTCGAAGGAGCAGGCCCGCGCGCTCGCCCTCGAACAACTCGATCTCGTCGGCCTGAAGCACAAGGCCGACTCCCGTCCCGGCAACCTGTCCGGCGGGCAGCAGCAGCGCGTCGCGATCGCCCGCGCGCTCGCGATGGCCCCGCAGGTGATGTTCTTCGACGAGGCCACCTCGGCGCTCGACCCGGAACTGGTCAAGGGGGTCCTCGCCCTGATGGCCGATCTCGCGTCCGGCGGCATGACGATGGTGGTCGTCACCCACGAGATGGGCTTCGCCCGCTCGGCGTCGGACACGGTGGTGTTCATGGACCACGGCGCGGTCGTGGAAACCGGTCCCCCCGACGAACTGTTCGACGCCCCGAAGACCGAACGACTGCAGCAGTTCCTGTCGCAGGTGCTGTAGGCCGCTCCGCGGCCGGTGCGTCCTTCGGGTTGCCCCAGCCGCCCAAAGGACGCACCGGCGGTGCGCGAGGTCAGTCTCCTTCGGAAGTGCTCAACCGCTGCGCGGCGTCGTAGAGCGAATGGGCGTGTAGTTCGAACAGGGCGACGAGATCGACGCTGTCGCCGCCGATCTCCTTGGCGATGAACAGACCGTCGGCGCCGGCCATCGCGTACGTGGTCAGCAGGGCGACCGAGCCGTCCGACAGGCCGGGCGCGAGGTCGCGGATTGCGTCGACGAGGCGGAGGCGTGCTTGCTCACGCACCTGCAAGAACATCGTGCGGGCGCTCGGTTCGACCGGGCGCCGCTCGAGGGTGAGCATCAGCCCCAGCCGCAGGAAGTCCGGTGAATCCAACAGCGTCTTCGCGACCTGCATCGCCAGGGCCACGATGCGTTCGCGTGGGTTGTCGCCGTCCGGTACGGTCCACCCGGACAGCCAGGTGTCGAAACTGCGCTCGATCACCGCGGCGATCAGCTCGTCCTTGTCCTTGAAATGCCAGTAGATCGAGCTCGCGGGCAGACCGCACTTCTTGCTCACCAGCGCAATGCTGGTGCCCTCGTAGCCGCGCTCGGCGGCGACCTCCACGGCGGCGTCCAGAATCCGGCGACGGGACTCCTCGCCGTTCGCGCGGCGCTGCCGGGTCCTCTTCTGCTCGTCCACGAGCGCTCCTCAGGTTGCGACGGTGTGTATTGACTCACACTGCACGCCAGCTTACTGTAGTGACCACTACAGGAACAATCCCTGATCTTCGGCGGCCGGATTCCACCCCGCCGATCGACACCCTTCCCCGCTCGACGAGAGGTCTCGACGTGACCGACATCCCGCACTACGACGTCGCCGTCATCGGCTACGGCCCCACCGGCGTGACCGCCGCGAACATCCTCGGCCAGATCGGATTGAAAGTGCTTGTGATCGAGCGCAATCCGGACATCTACGGCAGGGCGAGGGCAATCTCCACCGACGAGGAGGTGCTGCGAATCTGGCAGCAGGTCGGCCTGGCGGACCGCCTGCAGGAGGACATGCTCGCCGGCAACGCCGCTACCTTCGTCGACGCGAACGGCGCACCGTTCACGGAGATCGCACCGGTGTCCCACGGATCCGGTCACCCGCCTCAGCAGTTCATCTACCAGCCCGCACTCGAGAAAGTGCTGCGCGGCGGGGTCGAACGATTCCCCAACGTGGATGTCCTGCTCGAGCACGAGTGCCTGCGGGTCCTCCAGGACGCGGCCGGGGTCGAGCTGATGCTGGCCGACCTACGGAACGACGCCTTCGAACGCGTGCGTGCGTCCTACGTGATCGCCGCCGACGGTGGCGCGAGCCCCACCCGTGCTCAGCTCGGGATCGGCTACGAGGGCCGGACCTACGCCGAACGGTGGGTGGTCATCGATACGAAGGTGCTGCAGGAGTGGCCGGGCCACGATCGGCTCCGGTTCCACTGCAACCCCGACCGTCCGACCGTGGACTGCCCGACACCGCTCGGACACCACCGGTGGGAATTCCCGGTCCGCGACGACGAGGACGAGGACGAACTGGTCACCGACGCAGCGATCTGGCGCGTACTCAACAACCAGGGCATCACCGACACGCAGGTGAAGATTCTCCGCGCAGTCGTCTACAGCCACCACGTGCGCTTCGCCGACCGCTGGCGCGTCGGCCGGGTCTTCCTCGCCGGCGACGCCGCCCACGCGATGCCGCCGTGGATCGGCCAGGGCATGTCCGCCGGGGTGCGCGACGTGGCAAACCTGTGCTGGAAGCTCGCCGCAGTGCTCGACGGCACCCTGCCCGAATCGATCCTCGACAGCTATCAACTGGAACGCCTGCCCCATGTGCGGGAGGTGACCGACCGCGCGGTCAAGGTGGGCCGGCTCATCACCCAGCGGCACCCTGTACTCGCGGCCGTGCGTGATCGGTTCTTCCGGATTGCCATGCGGGTACCGGGGATTCCCGAATGGCTACGCGACAATCGGTGGATCCCGGACGCCTTCTACCCCCGAGGCCTGCTGGCCGGCCCGAAGGCGGTCGCGTCGGCGGCGGTGGGATGGCTCGTACCGCAGCCGTGGGTGCTGGACGAGAAGGGCAGCCTCGAACGCCTCGACGACGTGCTCGGTGGGCGATGGACGATCCTGCATGTCGGCTCGCCGGACTCGTGGCCCGGCTGGCGCACCGCCGGCGTACCGACCGTGCGTCTGGCCGGTCCCGGCGCCGCCCCGGCCGCCGACACCGTCGTCGACACGAACGGCACCCTGATCCGGTGGATGCGCGCCAAGGGTGCCACCGTCCTGGCCCTGCGGCCGGACGGGGTCGTCTACGCCGCCGCCGGACCCGACACCAACCTCGCGCCGCCCCCGCCGGGAATGAAAGCCCCCTCATCCATCCGCCTTTCCGAGGAAACGGAGACCCTCGCATGACCCGCACAGCGCTGACCGAACGCACCGTGACCGTCGCCGGCAAGGACATCTTCTTCGCCGAAACCGGAGAAGGGCCGGCGGTACTACTGCTGCACGGCGGCGGGCCCGGCGCCTCCGGGGCGTCCAACTATTCCCGCAACATCGACGAGCTCGCCCGGAAGTTCCGGGTGATCGTGCCGGACCTGCCCGGTTACGGACGCTCGAGCAAGGGCGTCGACCGGTCCGATCCGTTCGGCTACCTCGCCGACAACATCCGCGGACTGCTCGACGCCCTGAACCTCGGCCGTGCCCACCTGGTCGGCAACTCCTACGGCGGTGCCTGCGCCCTCCGCCTGGCTCTCGACACCCCGGAACGGGTCGAGAAGATGGTGCTCATGGGCCCCGGTGGCATCGGCACCACGCGCGGGCTGCCCACTCCCGGCCTGCAATCGCTGCTGTCGTACTACACCGGCGACGGTCCCTCACGCGACAAGCTCGAAGGCTTCATTCGCAAGTACCTGGTCTTCGACGGGGCCACCGTACCCGACGAGGTGATCGACGAACGCTACCGGTCGAGCATCGATCCGGCCGTGGTGGCCGATCCGCCGCTGCGCCGTCCCTCCGGGCCCGGCGCCCTGCGCACGCTGTGGGGCATGGACTTCACCCGCGACCGGCGACTGCGCCGGCTCGCCACCCCCACGCTGGTGATCTGGGGCGCCGACGACAAGGTCAATCGTCCGAGTGGTGGCCGCATGCTGGCACACACCATGCCCAACTGCGACCTGCTGCTCGCCGCGAACACCGGCCACTGGGTGCAGTGGGAACGCGCCGACTTCTTCAACGCCGTCACCACGGCCTTCCTCACCGGGAGCACCCGATGACCACCGCGGACTCGCTGTTCGGCTCCGTCCACCTCGGTTACGTCGTCATCGAGACGAACAAGTTCGCCGACTGGCACCGCTTCGGCCGCGACGCGATCGGCCTGCACGCCGACCGGCTTTCCGCCCAGGCCATGCGATTTCGGCTCGACGACCACGAATGCCGGTTCCTGCTGCAACGCGGCGACGCGGAGGACGTCACCGCCCTGGGCTGGGAGATCGACGATCACGGATCGTTCGACCGAATCGTCGCCCGGGTGCGCGACCGCGGCGTCCCGGTCACCGAAGGCACCGACGAGGAGGCGGCCCTGCGCGGCGTCGAACGCCTGCTGCGCTTCCCCGGGCCGAAGGGCATCGACCAGGAGATCTTCACCCGCGCCCGCACCACCACCACGCCGCTGGCGATGAGCAACGCCGGATTCGTCACCGGCGCATCGGGAATGGGACACGTCGCGATCACCTCGACCCGGCCGCACACGCTGCACGGCTACTACGGCACCGTCTTCGACGCCCGGCTGTCCGACTACATCGACGAAACCATCAGCGGTGCCAAACTCAAGATCCGCTTCCTGCGCGTCAACGAACGCCACCACTCGGTGGCGATCGCCGCGGTGCGCGGTCTTCCCGTCGACCCGGTCCGCACCCGGATCCAGCACCTGAACATCCAGGTCACCGAGCTCGACGACATGACCCGGTCCTACCAGCGTGTCAAGGAACTCGGCTTCGACATGGCCCTCGGCGTCGGCCAGCATACAAACGATCGCGAGCTGTCCTACTACGCTCGCACACCGTCCGGGTTCGAGTGGGAGGTCGGCTGGAACCCCATCGTGGTCGACGAATCCACCTGGGAGCCGACCACGCATCGCGGCATCAGCATCTGGGGCCACACCCCCGAGGGGCAGACCGTCGTCGACAAGCTGGTCCAGTTCAAGACGGCCGCACTGTCGCTGCGCCGCCCCGAGCAGACCGTCCCCGCGCTCAGCGGAACCGGAATCGCCGACGACTGATCGCTCCTCGGTGAGGGTTCCGCATCCGCACGATTCCCGGTCGGTCGCGACAGCAGTCCGATGTCGCGGCTGACCGGGCGGGGCGCGGATGTGCCGAGGGGCGGGCTCACCGCCCGTTCACCTTCTCGTTCCCTTTACCTGGTTTCGGTCTCCTACGGTGCCCGCGTTGAACCGATTCGACGAGGGAGTACCTGTGAGTCCGAAGCCCCTGCCGCTGATCGTCACGCACGACGGCACATCGTCGCGCGCCGCCGTCACCTGCCGCTACAAGTGCGGCAACGCGTGTTCCCACGCGGTGCCCAACACCTCCGGGGGCGAGTACTTCGGCGACATCGTGCGCACCGCCCTGACCCGGCGCGGCGTGCTGCGCGGCGGCGCGATGGCGGTTCTCGCGGTCGGTGCGGGCGGCGTGCTCGCCGCGTGTTCCGACGACGCGGGCAGCACCGGCGGCGCCACGACGTCGGGCCCGGCGGACCTCGGCCCCGTGCCCACCGGCACCGACTTCACCGCCGTCGCGCCGAACACCGACGACGCCGTGACCGTCCCCGAGGGCTACGACCAGGCCGTCGTGATCCGCTGGGGTGACCCGGTGCTGCCCGACGCGCCGGCCTTCGACATCGGCAACCAGACCGCGGCCGCGCAGGAGAAGCAGTTCGGTTACAACAACGACTTCGCCGGGCTGCTGCCCGTCGACGGCGTGCCGAACACCTACCTGCTGGTGGTCAACCACGAGTACACGTCCGAGCCGTTCATGTTCGCCGGCTACGACGCCGAGAACCCCACCGAGGAGCAGGTGCGCATCGGCTGGGCCAACCACGGGCTGTCCGTCGTGCAGGTCAAGGGCGAGGCCGGATCCGGGCGCCTCACACCCGAATTCGGCCCGTACAACCGCCGGATCACCGGCCTGACCGAGTTCGCCCTCACCGGTCCCGCCGCCGGAAGCGACCTGGTCAAGACCGCCGCCGACCCGACCGGAACCCGCGTGCTCGGCACCCTGAACAACTGCGCCGGCGGTCTCACCCCGTGGGGCACCGTGCTCTCCGGCGAGGAGAACTTCAACCAGTACTTCGCGAACGCCGAGAACGTCACCGATCCCGTGGCCGCCGAGCGACTGGCCCGGTACGGCCTCGAGGGCGGCGCCTCGGAACGGCTGTGGGAGCGCTTCGACCCGCGCTTCGACATCGTCGCTACCCCCAACGAGGTCAACCGGTTCGGCTGGGTCGTCGAGGTGAACCCGTGGGACGCGACGTCCGTGCCGGTCAAGCACACCGCGCTCGGCCGGTTCAAGCACGAGGCCGCGACGATCCACGTCACCGGCGACGGCACCGTCGTCTCCTACAGCGGCGACGACGAACGCTTCGACTACATGTACAAGTTCGTCTCCTCCCGGACGATGCAGAGCGGCACGTCGCAGGCCGCGATGCGGCACAACATGACGCTGCTCGACGCCGGAACCCTGTACGTGGCCAAGCTGACCGGTGATGCGCCGGACGAGATCGACGGCAGCGGTACGCTTCCCGCCTCCGGCACGTTCACCGGCACGGGGGAGTGGATCCCGCTGCTGCGCACCGCCGAGGACGGCCGCGGCGAGTCCCTGGTCGACGGCATGACCGCCGAGGAGGTCGCCGTGTTCACCCGCCTGGCCGCGGACAAGGTCGGGGCCACCAAGATGGACCGGCCCGAGGACTTCGAACCGAACCCGGTCACCGGCAAGATCTACGTGGCGCTGACCAACAACTCCAAGCGCGGCGAGGAGGGCAAGGCCGCGGCCGACGTGGCGAACCCCCGCAACAACAACAAGAACGGGCAGGTGCTCGAACTCGACGACGACCACGCGGGCACGTCGTTCACATGGAACCTGCTGCTGGTCTGCGGCGACCCGGAGGCCGCCGACACCTACTTCGGCGGCTTCGACAAGGCTCAGGTCAGCCCGATCTCGTGCCCGGACAACCTGGCGTTCGACCCGCACGGCAACCTGTGGATCTCCACCGACGGCAACGCGCTGAAGTCCAACGACGGGCTGTTCAGCGTCGTGCTCGACGGTCCGCGCCGCGGCGAGACCCGGCAGTTCCTCACCGTCCCCGTCGGCGCGGAGACGTGCGGGCCGATCGTGCAGGAGAACCGCGTCGTGGTGTGCGTGCAGCACCCGGGCGAGACCGACGACGCCACGTGGGACGCCCCGTCGTCGCGCTGGCCCGACGGTGGCACCGCCCAACCGCGCCCGGCCGTCGTCGCGGCCTGGAAGTCCGACGGCCTGATCGGCGCCTGACCCCGTGCGCGCTTCTGGTAGTAGCCGCTACCAGAAGCGCGCACGGGCGCCGTCAGGCGCCCAGGCGGCGCGCGAGGTCGACGAGGTCGTCGGCGATCACGTCCCAGTCGTGTTCGGCGTGCAGGTCCGTGGTCTGGGCCGGGCCGTGTTCGGTGGGTCGCGCGAAGAACGCGGTCTTCAGGCCGCAGGCGCGCGCGGCCGCCAGGTCCTCGTTGTGGGCGGCGCACATGCACACCTCGCCCGGCTCCAGGCCCAGGATGTCTGCCGTGCGCAGATAGGCCTCGGGCATGGGTTTGTAGGCCTGGGCGACCTCCGCACCGAGGATGGCATCCCAGGGCAGACCCGCGCGCTTGGCGATATCGACCATCATGCTGACGTTGCCGTTCGACAGCGGCGCGACGACGAAGCGCTGCTTCAGCCGCGTGAGCCCCTCGACGGCGTCCGGCCACGGATCCAGTTCGTGCCAGGCACGGTTGAGCTGATCGAGTTCGTGCCCCGGTATGCCCGCCGGGTCGATGCCGCAGCGGCGCAGGGCGTCGTCCAGGTTCTCCCGGTGCAGCACGTCGAGGCGCACGAAGGGCCGCCTGCCCTCGCGTACCGCCTGCATGGCCGGTTGGTAGCGCGCGCGCCAGGCATCCGCGAACTCCGCGGGTTCGGCACTGCTCCCGTGACGAACCAGGAACGGTGCCGCCGCGCGCGCGATGCTGGTGCGCCAATCCACCACACTGCCGAACACGTCGAAGACGAGTGCCTTCACGCCGGGCATGCTCATACGGTGCCTCCTGGAATCGACCGACCGTGCCGATGTTGTCACAGTCGGGATACCCGGCGCGTCAGCGCAACACCGCCTCCCCGAGGAACTCGCACGCCTGCAACGCCAGCGCGATGTCCAGCTTGTCGTGCACCGCGGGCGCGCGGGTCGGGTCGCCGAGGGCCTTGTTGATCCGGTACTTGACGGTGTTGCGGTGCAGGTTCAGCCGTTCGGCGGTGTGCAGGTGGCTCTCACCGGTGGCGAAGTAGGTGCCGAGCGTGACCCGCAGCATCGCGGCCTGCTCGGTGTCGTCGGCGAGCGGGCCGAGGATCTCGCCCACCCACGCCCGCGCGGCGTCGAGGTTGCGGGCGAGCAGCGACACCACGGCGACGCCGCGATCCCCGAACCCGATGACCCGCCGGGTGCACGTGGCCTGGGCCACCGCGATCGAATACGCGGCCTCGGCCTGTTCGTGCGAGCGACGGAAACCGGCGAGGCCGGAGCCGGGCAGGCCCAGCGCGAGGCGGCCGGCGGGATGGGATCGGACGACGGAATCGAGTGCTGCCGTGTCGATCGTCGGCCGGTGCCGATCGAACGGCAGCCAGGCCCACACCGTGCGCCGGTCGATGGCGGTGAGGATCGGCGGGGCATCCGACCCGAGGTGCACCGCCACCGCGCGCACCAGCCGGTCCAGGGGATTGATCGCGCCGTCCGCGGATTCGGTTGTAGTCCAGACGATCACCCCGACATGACAGCGGTCGAGCCGGTACCGGGTCTCCGCCTCGAACGCCGCGACGTCGGTTTCGGATCCGTCGACGAGGCCGTGGATGAGGGCGGAGTGCACGTTGCCGCGCACGGCCGACCACCGGCGCCGTTCCTTCTCGTACGCGTCGAACACGTACAGGGTGATCCAGTCGATGTACCGGTAGACCACCGCGGAGATGTGCTCGATGACGTCGAGTGTCACCTGCGGCGGGAGGTTCATCGACCGCACCTCGTCGAAGCACAGCCGCATGAGGTCGTTCTGTCCCATGTGGTACGCACGGACGAGCGAGTGCGACGGCACGTCGCGCTGCGCCAGCCGCAACGCATATTCCACTGCCGCCGTGGTGGGTTGGAGGTGTTCGGCGGGGATCTCGTTGGTGAGCACGTGGATGATCGTCGCGATGTTGCCGTGCACGCTCGCCTCGAGCAGCTCGACGAGATGCGGATCCTCGTCGAGGTGAGCGATCTCCCGCGCCATCATCGCGGTCATGGAACGGGTGATCTCCCGCTGGCGGGCGTCGAACCGGCGCGCGACCTCGGCGACGACGCGCTGAACCTCGTCGGCGGCCGACGGTGCGCCCGTCGACCGCCCCGAGACCACCGGCTCAGCCACGGCCGGCGCTCCGCAGGTGCCGCAGCGCCGATTCCGCGGCGTTGTAGCCGCACATCCCGTGCGCGCCCGCCCCGGGCGGGGTCGAGGCCGAGCACAGGTAGACCCCGGGAACCCCGGTGCTGTAGGGGTCCAGCGCAATTCGCGGCCGGAACACCACCTGCAGGTCAGCGTTGGCGCCGCCGATGATGTCACCGCCGACCTGGTTGGGGTTCTGTCGCGCGAGGTCGGCGGGCGCGGTGACCGCGGTGGCGACGATGCGGTCCCGGAACCCCGGGGCGAACCGCTCGATCTGGGCGACGATCGCGTCCGTCGCGTCGCCGGTGTAGCCGGCCGGGACGTGGGCGTACGCGTAGAGCGGATGCACGGAGCCGTGGGAGCGGGTCGGGTCGGCGACGTACTGCTGGCCGAGCAGCACGAACGGCCGCTCCGGCATGCGCCCCGTCGCGACGTCCCGTTCGGCCCGGGCGATCTCGGCGAACTCGCCGCCGAGGTGGACGGTGCCGGCCTTCCCGCATTCCGGGTCGGCCCACGGAACGGGACCGTCGATCGCGAAGTCGACCTTGAAGGCGCCGGGAGCGTGGCGGAACCTGCGGTAGGCCTTGGCGATCCGCGCGGGTACCGCGTCGCCCAGGATGCCGAGGGCGGCCTCGGGGGCGACGTCGAGGAGCACGACGTCCGCGGGCGGCAGATCCGCGGCACGGCGGACCCGGACCCCGGTGTGCACCTTGCCGCCGTGCTCCGCGAGCTGCGCGGTCAGTGCCCGCGCGATCGCGGCGGAGCCGCCCTCCGCCACCGGCCACCCGTAGCGATGGCCGGCGGCGGTGATCATCAGACCCACGGCGGACGTGGCGGGCCGGTCCAGCCGGTGGTAGGCGTGAGCGGCGACCCCGCCGAACAGGGCACGTCCCTTGGGGGTGCGGAACCAGCGGGCCGAGGCCGTGGCGGGCAGCAGGGCCCGGGGCCCGAACGCCACCAGCCGCAGCGGGTGCCGCGGGACGTTGAGCACCGGCCGCATCAGGTCCGCGGCGAGCCCGTCGAACCCGGTTGCGAGGTCGGCGAACATCCGCCGCCACCGCGGGCCGTCCTCGCCGAGGCCGGCCGCGGTGACGTCGAGGGATCGGTGCAGCAGGGCTGCCTCGCCCCCGTCGAGGGGATGGGCGCAGTCGATCTCCGGCCACCGCCACCGCAGCCCGTAGCGATCGAGGCCGAGGGTCTGCAGGTAGGGGGAGCCGGCACCCATGGGGTGGAAGGCGGAGCAGTGGTCGTGGACCAGGCCGGGGACGGTGAGCTCGCCGGAGCGGGTGCCGCCACCGATCTCGTCGGCTGCCTCGAGAACCTGGACGTCCACGCCGCTGCGGGCGAGGTGGACGGCGGCAGCGAGCCCGTTGGGTCCGCTACCGACCACGACCGCCGTACTCACGCTGTGACCTCCCGCTGTGCGGCTGCCCGGTGGGCGCCCTCGCGGTCCATTGTCCACTCCACGTCGAACGGGATGGGCCCGTTGGGCAACCAGGGCTGCTCGGCGACGGCGTCGGCGACCCTGTAGGTGCCGCGTTCGATCACGCCGAGGGCCGCGTCGATCACCTTGTATTCCTGGGTGCCCTTGTGGATCGGCTGGGATTCGATCCAGGCGACGACGAACTCGCCGGGCGCGAAGTTGCAGCGCCGCTGGATCGCGGCGATCAGGTGCTCGTTGTGCAGGTGCCCGTCACCGAAGTTGAAGGCGACGATCGAGTTGCAGGAGAACTCGGCCTCGCGCAGGTCGTAGGTGTCGATGTCGTCCCCGAGGTGGCGCATCATCAGGGAGATCAGCGCCCGGCCCTGGCTGTGCATGGACCGCCAGCCCAGGAGCTGGTGCATCACGACGTCCGCGACGTCGGCGGGGTAGGTCGCGAGCAGCTGGGTGCGGGTGTTCTCGGCGGCCCGCACGATGTGCCGGTTCAGCTTCTCCTCCGCACCCGGGGCGAACGCCCAGGTGGCCGAGGCCCAGTTGCCGGCGTACTGCCGCATCGACGGCAGGAACGAGACCAGGTCGGGGCGCAGGTTGCCGAGGACCGGGAAGAAGCACAGCGCGGCGGTGATCGCGCCCGCCAGCCACAGCGACGACATGTCGGTCACGGCGTAGCCGTCCCAGGCGGGGAAGCCCCAGAAAGGAAGACCGTGGCGTAGGCGAACAGCAGGTTCCATTCCAGCGGCACCGCGAGCGGGAACGTCGAGGCGATGAAGAAGTGGAACGCCACCATCAGCAGCACCGCGAGCAGCGTGAGCGTGCGGTTGGTGGAGAACAGCAGCACCAGCGGGGTGACGATCTCGACGAACGTGCCGAGGACGTGGGCGACGCCGCTGCCGAGGTGCGAGGGCCGCAGGTCGTTCGGGAAGCTGCGGTAGTGCATGCGCTTGACCCGCTTGGACAGCATCCACGGGGTGTTGCTGATCATCGGGGGGACCACCATGGCGAAGTGGCGGCCGAACTTGGAGACGCCGGCGCCGACCCAGACGGTGACGATGAGCAGCTTGAGGGCCACGATCATGTCGACGAAGGGCAGGAAGGTGAAGAACACCATCGCCGGCAGGTACTGCTCGCTGCGGGCGGCGATGAAGATGACCTTGTCCCGCAGGCCGATCACGATCAGCAACACGATCAGCGGCGCCACGACCGCGGGGCGGACGAGGCCGGCGTTGTCGGCGACGAGCGCGTCGACGGAGGCGGAATGCACACCCGGAAGAACCACGGCGACAATCAGATTGACGATCAGAAGGGCGTAGAGCGCCACGTCGCCGACGGTGCGGCGGTCACCGGACGTGCCGGGCACCTTGCCCGGCCACGGTGGGAGCCGGATCGTCTCGGGCTTGAGCCAGTACCGGAAGCCACCGGTCATCGGCTTGAAGTGACCGGCGAGCGGACCCCACGACCCGGCGAGACCGAGCGCCTCGAGCAGCACGGTCCACAGGATCAGCTTCTGGTAGACGATCGGCTGATTCCACCACGACGAGACGTCGAGCCACGACAGGCCCGAGGTCAGCGTCGCCAGGGCGGTGCCGGCGCCGATGTAGAGGAACAGCAGCTTGAGGATGTAGACGGTGTGCACCATTTTCGGCGTGCCGAATCCGTAGTCGACCCAGTGGGTCGACATGGCCCGCAACCGATCCCGGAACGGGAGGTCGCGGAACGTGGCGGGGTCCACTTCCGGGAAGTGGCCGGTCTTGAAACCCATGGGAATTCGCCTTTCGGGTAGGGGTTGCCGCCCCACCGGCCCGGGGCCGGCGAGTCGGGGTGGAGCGTGTGGTGTCCTCGGGAGCGGTCAGGCGTGCACGGGAGCACCGTGGCTGCGCCGCAGGCCGGGTTTGTCGATCTTGCCGACGGGGTTGCGCGGCAGGGCGGCGACGACGTGCACCTCGGCGGGCACCTTGACCCTCGTCAGCCGCTCGGCGAGGTGGGCGAGCAGTTCGGAGTCGGTGACGGTCCGCTCGGGATAGGTCACGACGTACGCGACGGGAACCTCGCCGTACACCTCGTGCGGCGCGCCGATCACGGCGGACTCGAGGACCGCGGGGTGCGTGGCCAGGGCGTTCTCGATCTCCTTGGGATACAGGTTCTCCCCGCCGCGGATGATCATGTCCTTGATGCGGTCGACGAGGGTGAGGTATCCGTCCTCGTCGAGCCGGCCGACGTCGCCGGTGTGCAACCAGCCGTCGACGACGGTGCGGGCGGTCTCCTCGGGTCGGCCGAGATAGCCGCGCATCACGTTGGGCCCCTTGATGAGCACCTCGCCGGTGGCGCCGGCCGGCAGGTGCCGCCCGTCGGGTCCGGCGATGGCGATCTGCTGGCCGGGCAGCGCGGGGCCGACGGTGCCGAGCTTGCGGGGGCCGTCGATCGGGTTGCACGCCGACGCGCAGGTGCCCTCGGTGAGCCCGTAGCCCTCGACCACGACCAGGCCGAAGCGCTGCTCGACCCGATCGAGAAGTTCCTTCGAGATCGGGGCCGCGCCGCAGATCGCGAAGCGCAGCGACGAGGTGTCCACCGGGGTGTCCAGCGGCTGGGAGACGAGCAGGGCGTAGATGGTGGGCACGGCCGAGAAGTAGGTCGGCCGCAGCCGTGCCACGTCGTCGAAGAACCGGGCCGGGGAGAACCTGCCGGTGATGCTGAGCTGCGCCCCGGCCAGGATCGGCGCCAGGAAGCTGACCGCGATCGCGTTGACGTGGAACAGCGGCAGGATCAGCAGGCAGTGGTCGGCCTCGGTCAGCTGCAGGTGCGTGCGGAACGAGTCGGCCATGAACTGCAGGTTCGCGTGGGCGAGCTGGACGCCCTTCGGGCGGCCGGTCGAGCCGGAGGTGTAGATCAGCAGGGCGGTGTCGTCGGGACGGGGATCGGCGCCGGCCGACCATCCGGCCGGCGGGGCGGTAGCCATGTCGTCCACGTGGATCAGCGGGCGGCCGCCCGACGGGGTGTCGGGACCGGCGCCCAGGACGAGTACGGCTCCCGCATCGTCGATCTGGTACTCGGCCTCGGTCGCGGTGAACGCGGGATTGACGGGGGTGGCCGTCGCACCCAGCCGCCACGCCGCCATGAGGGCGACGAGGAGTTCGGCCCGGTTCGGCAGCATCACCGCGACGACGTCACCCGCAGCGATCCCGTGCTGCTGGAGTTGCGCCGCGAAACCGTCTACTCTGCAGGCAAATTCGGCGTAGGTGAGTTCCCGGTCGTCGTCCCGCACGCAGGGCCGGTCCGATTCGCGGTGCCACACCAGATATTCGATCGTCACTACCGTCGGTCCTTTTCTCTTCGGCTGACCACAACGGTAGTGACGGGGATCACGTCCCGACTACGGCCTCGCGGGCTCGAGTTCCGACGGGGTGTTGTCCTCCGAGCACAACACCGCGCCGCCGGCTGTCGTTGCAGCCGGCGGCGCGGAGCGGATCGTCAGTGGGCCGGATTGCCCGAGGGCGCGGGCTGCGGCCCGCCGGGTCGCGGCTCCGCGTCGACGTGCATCGCCCGGGCCAGCGCCCTCTCCTCCGGCGGGGTGGCCCGTTCGCCGCCGCGCCGGCGCAGGTACCGGGTCTTGAGGTGGTACGCGGCGACGATGACCGCGAGCGCGATCAGCGACTGCACCAGTTCGGCGCGGGCGCCGGTGAACCACATGCCGACGAGGATCGCGACTATGACCGCCGTGACGACGACCGGCAGGACCGGGTAGAGCCACACCCGGAACTGCAGGATCTCCGGCGACGTGCGTTCCCAGCGGCGGCGCAGCACCAGCTCCGACAGGCAGATCATGATGTACACGAACAGGCAGATCGCACCGGACGACGTGACCAGGTACAGGAAGATCGTGTCGGGCCAGACGTAGGCCGCAACGATGCACACGTATCCGACGAACGTGCACGACAGCACGCCCTTCAGCGGGACACCGCGGGAGTTGACGGCCGTCATCCACGCGGGTGCGTCGCGGTGGGCACCGAGCACGAACAGCATGCGCGAGGCGGTGTAGAGCCCGGAGTTCAGGCACGAGAGCACGGCGACCAGCACCACGAAGTTGAGGATCTCGGCGGCCCCGGGGATGCCCAGGACGTCGAGGGCGGCCACGAACGGGGATTCGCCGACGACATAGCTGTCCCACGGCAGCATGGTCACGAGCAGGAACGTCGCGCCGACGAAGAACGCCAGGATCCGGAACACGACGGTGCTGGTGGCGCGGCGGATCGCCGCGGCCGGCTCCTTCGACTCGGCCGCGGCGATCGTGACGAGCTCGGCCCCCGTCATCGAGAAGATGACGGCGACCACCCCGACCATGACGGGGGTGAAGCCGTGGGGCAGGAAGCCTCCGTGTGCGGTCAGGTTGCCGAAGGACAGCTCGGCCCCGGGCCAGACGCCCAGCACGTAGAGACCGGCCAGGACGAGGAACGCGATGATCACCGCGACCTTGATCCCGGCGAACCAGTACTCGGCCTCGCCGAAGTTGCCGACCGACAACAGGTTCACGACGGTCATGATCAGCAGCAGGCCGGCGGCCATCAGCCACAGCGGCACGCCGGGGAGCCAGCGGGCGAGCAGGGTGGCCCCGACCACGGCCTCGATCCCGACGACGACCACCCAGAAGTACCAGAACAGCCAGCCGGTGGCGAAGCCTGCCCAGTTGCCCATGGCGTCGCGGGCGTATTCGGTGAACGAGCCGGTGCAGGGCTTGGCGACGGCCATCTCCCCGAGCATGCGCATGACCAGGAAGACGATGAGCCCACAGATCAGGCAGGTGAGGATGGCGCCGGGGCCGGCCTGACCGATGATCGCGCTGATCCCCACGAAGAACCCGGCCCCGATCACCCCTCCCATGGACAGCATGGTGAGATGGCGCTTCTTCAGCGCGTGGCCCAGGGTGTCGGACCTTTCGGCCGGTGGATCGGTATGCACGGCACTCCCTTCGAGACCTGATGTGCGGCCGCCGTCGTGTGCCGGTTCCGGCGTTACGGCGGCGCTGTCGCTCGGATGGGAGAACACTATGGCCGTGATGTGACCCACGGCATGGCCGCCGCGTACAGGGGCCGGTGTCA
>NZ_WVTE01000290.1:101659-104581 GCF_009939605.1 Rhodococcus sp. YH1
CGACGACTGGATGCCCCATACGAGCAGGGCAATTCCCTGCGACACGAACAGGGTCCACGGCGCCGACGTCAGGACCCAGTTGATGGGGAACACCACCACAATGACCGCGACAGCCCACAACACCAGTTGCTTGCGGCGCCCGATCCGGTCCGAGAGCCGCCCCCAGAACGGCAGTGCGATGAAGGCAAGAATCTGTGCGCAGAACGTTGCGATGTAAGCCCCGTTGGGATCCATGCCCTTGCCGGAAATGGCGAACGACGAGGAGAAGTTCACCCACGTGTAGTAAAGGACGTTGGTCAGGAGGCTCAGCATCAGAATGCGGACGGCGATGATCACCAGCTGCCGGCGCGTGATCACTCGGACCGACGCGGTGCCGGCGGCCGCCTTGGCTTCCTCGAAGAATCCGGATTCTTCGGCCTGACGGCGGAGGAACAGCGCGAAGATGGCCAGCACTGCTCCGATGGCAAAGCCGATGCGCCACCCGAACTCCGACATGTCGTCCTCGGAGATGATCGACGTCTGAAGGATGCTCATCGCGGTTGCCGCCATGACGCCGAGCAGCATCGTCATCATGATGCTGCTACCCCACAGGCCCCGCTTGTTTGCCGGGGCGATCTCGGCCAGGTATGTGTAGGCGTTTCCGCTTTCGCCGCAGTGGGCGATGCCCTGGATGAGCCGAGCCGTCAGAAGGAGAACCGAGGCCCAGATGCCGATGGAGTCGTAGGTCGGGATCACTGCGACCATGAGACTGCCCGCGCCCATCATGAGCATGCAGATGACCAGTGATGTCTTGCGTACCAACCTATCTCCCAGTCAACCGAGGATCAGCCCGCCGAGCGGGCGGGCGAGGAAGTCGCCGGCGAACACCGCCAGCGTGGAGAGCCGCGCCGACTGGGGATCGTTCTTGTCGAAGAAGTTGGCGGCCAAGTATGTGGTCACGAGCGCATACATGGTCCAGTCGAACCATTCGAGGAAGTTTCCCGAGACGCCGGCGATCATGGACTTCCGTTGATTTCTCGGAAAGTGCCCTGTGCCGTCGGGTATCCCGTCGCCGGCAGTGGCTGTTGTTGGCATGGAGAACCTATCGAAGGGAGAAGTTGAGGGAGGGTACGGCTCCTATGAGTCACGGCCCCCGGGGTGGGAGTTGTGACCCACCGCGCAGAGCTTCTCATATCCACAGTGGTGCAATCCAATTCTGATTGATCTGAATTCACTATGAGTTCGATAGCGGGGATTAACCAATCCGAAGGTACGTCGACGGGAACGACAAGAACCCCAGCGGAACCGGGGCTTCAGTGAGTCCGATCGGGGCTGATCCGGCCCTTTCGGGGCAACGTCGGGTTACCGGATGAGGAGTACCGGCTCGGGCTCGGGTGTGCAGGAGCTCTCGGGCGATGGCCACGACAGCCTGCAGGGCAGGATTCCTGTTTTTCTTGTGCCATGCCAGCACAGCGGCCATTTTCGGTACCGGTGTGGAAAACGCCCGAGAGCAAAGTCCGGGCATTTGGATGTGCTGTACGTAGGAGACAGTCACTGTGATCCCGACACCGGCGGCGACGAGACTGAGGATCGTGTAGGAATCGGGCGCCTCCTGGACGATGCGCGGGGAGAAGCCCGCCTGCAGGGCGATCAGCGCCGTGGCGTCCCTGACCGTAGAGCCTTGCGTGCCAGGGAAAGTCGCGAACGGCTCACCGGCCAGGTCGGCGACTTCCGGCTCCGGTTTCGCCGCCAGTGGGTGGTCTTCGGGCAGCGCAGCCACCAGCGTCTCGAAGTCGATGATGTGCCAGTCGATCAACGGGTCGCGGACAGGCAGACGAGCCAAACCCATGTCGAGGCTTCCGGAGAGGATCTGATTCACCACCGCTCCGCCGTACGTCTGCCCCTGGAGAGCAAGGTCGATGCCCGGTTCGCTGCCCTTGACGGCCCTGGTGATCAGAGGCAGGACGCGGCGGCTGCTGGCGCTGGCAAAACCCAAGGAAGCTCTGCCGGCAATTCCCGAGCTGCCGAACATCGCCGCGCGTATTGCCAGGTCCAAGTCGTTCAGAATCTTCTGCGCCGGGCCCTGCAACGCCTGGCCCGCCTTCGTGAGTGAGACGGACCGTGTGTTGCGCTCGAACAGCTGGACGCCGAGCTCCTTCTCCAACTGCTGGATCTGCTGGCTGACGGGAGGCTGCGCCATATGAAGCCGCGCGGCTGCCCGGCCGAAGTGAAGTTCCTCCGCGACCGCAAGGAACGTGCGCAGGTGACGGATCTCCACTACTGCCCCCTTGATCTATCTCGACTATCAGACGGTGCCGCTATTTATATTCAGCGAGCAACAATTTCAGCAGAGCCTCCCGGTGGGAACTCGACGCTCCGGCCGAGAAGGCGGACGACGAAGGCGAATAATCGTCAGACCCCAACGGATCGCATTATTTCGGCAGTGGCCATGCAAGCGTCGGACCGGGCCGCGCCTCTGGTCGGTGCGGTGTCGGAAGTGGTGATGCAGCGCCGGCACGGAGGAAGCAGACACCCTCTCCGGTGAGCCGGCATCAGTTGCGAGCGCCTGCCACGGCGGCAAGCCTCAGGAATTCGGTGTCGGCTCGGCGGCACTGGAAGGATGTCGCCATGAGCGATATACACACCGTCGCGTTCGGCGACGTGGAGATCGAGGTGCTCGTCGACGGATCCGGCCCGGCCGTGGTGTTGCTGCCGTCCCTCGGCCGCGACTCCTACGAGTTCGACCCGATCGCAACCGACCTCGCCGCCGAGGGCTTCCGTGCGATCCGGCCCCAGCCGCGTGGCGTGGGCACGAGAAGTAGTCGAAGACCGCACCCATGTTCGGGTGCTTATAGCCAAGGACGCGATCTCCACGGGATGGGACTGTCCACGGGCGGAAGTGCTCGTTTCGTTTCGGCCGGCGAAGGATCACGACCACATCCA
>NZ_WVTE01000290.1:104591-105973 GCF_009939605.1 Rhodococcus sp. YH1
TTCCGGAGTCGCCCATCTCCGGAACGACCATCGCGGCAGGACGACTCACGAGTTACGGCAGATAGTACGCTACTATCTGCCGTAAATCCTTAGCGCCGGATTTCGAGAATCTGCTCCCCGACCCCCGTCGTCGTCGGTAGGGCTGCCGAGGAACTCTTCGGGGTTCTGACCGTACGAGGCGCTACCCCAGTCCAGACGTGAACGATGATTGAATCGCAGATCGTCGGCACGGGACGGCCGCCCGTAGGGGATCTCTCGTGCCTGACCTCCCGCACGACCGTGTCGGCGCCCGGTATCGGAGTGTCCTGCGCTCCGCTGAGCGCTCTTGGGGCGCTTGGGTGCCGGCTTCGCGGCATGAGGTGTCAACGGGGGCAGCGGATGCCGCATGCGGGTTTCGGCCGTTATCACTCCCAGGCATCGGTTCAGGAACCGCACCAGTGACCTGGTGCATTTCGGGCAGGGAGCTAATCGGCTGTGATGAGCTTGTTCCGCGGTGCACCGGTGCTGCACCGTGTTCTTGGAAACGCAGTGGTCGTGCGCGTGGTAGTGCCCGGCGCGTGCGTCGACGAACACCGGCCGGCGGAGTCGTTCGGCGACGGCACGCGCGAACGCTGGGTTCGCCCTCGGGGGTGGAGGGACCGCCCCGTTCCGACGTCGAGACGGTACGTGGTCGTCACGAGACCGTGGCTCATCGGGTGCAGCTGGCGACATCCCACGAGTAGAAGCAGGAGATGCCGCGTCGCCGGGTCGCCGTGCCGGGGACTTCTCTCCACCGTGAGGGACGGGGCTCGTACCGGAGTGGCGGGCCGGGGGCGCAATACCAGCCCCTTTGGGGGAAGCTGGGGCGCGGGTAGCGCCGGAGGACGCCGACCGGGATTGCTCCGTGTGCAACGCCGCGGCGGCATCGGCGACAGCTTGGTCCAGTCGGCTGCGGTAGCCGTTCCTGAACTCATTGTAGCTGTCGCCGAGGTTCTGGAAGGCACGCGCGATGGCGGCACATTCGGCTCTGGTGTCGCGTGTGAGGATGTGCGAGGCGAACGGCGCGGGTGCATCTTTCGGGCTGTCGGTCTCCCGCTCGTAGATGCGCAGTTCCCACCGGCCGCTGCTGGCGCGTTTGATGACATACCGGTGTCGCGCGGTGCCGGCAGTGCTGACGCGACGTGCGGCGTTCTTCGTGCGGACTACCCGGGCAGGGTCCTGACTGCGTTTCCGCTTCCTGCCACCTGCCATGTGCAGTCTCTTTCTCGGATGTGCGGGGATTCGGACATGCACCTCGACCATCCGGTCGGATGCGGACGAGCTGGGAGATGCCTACGGGTGGGTCTCAGCCCTCGTCGTACTTCTCCCAGAAGCGGGCCCGCAACCGGTACCGGCTGTCCTCG
>NZ_WVTE01000290.1:105983-135312 GCF_009939605.1 Rhodococcus sp. YH1
GGGCGCGGGCCTTGTCTTTCTGGCGCTGCCGCCAGGCCCGTACCCGCTCGGCGTCGGTGGCGTATTCGCGGCGCCGTCCCCCTCTGGCTTCCTCGGCCATGACCTCGCCCTCCCGACCCGATGACGTCCCGTATCCAGCATCGTAACACCATTCGTAACGTACGTAACATAGTACGTACGAATGATTGGGCCGACCACCCAGATGCGGGACTGTCTGAACAACGGTGGATCCGGGTTGGCCTGACACGCCGAGCAGCGCGCTTGGCGGGAAGGAACGACCATGACGGAAACACTGGAGCCCATGGCGGACGAGGTGGAGCAGCAGCAGCTTGCGCAGCAACTCCTGGCCCAGGCCAAGGAGCAGGGAATCGAGCTGATGGGCCCGAACGGGCTGCTGGGGCAGTTGACGAAGAACGTGCTCGAAACCGCGCTGGACGCGGAGATGACCGAGCACCTCGGCTACGAGAAGCACGACCCGGCCGGCCGTGGCAGCGGCAACTCCCGCAACGGCACCAGGTCGAAGACGGTGCTGACCGAGATCGGCCCCGTCGAGATCGAGGTCCCCCGGGACACCGAGTCGAGTTTCGAGCCGAAGATCGTGCGCAAACGGCAGCGCCGGCTGACCGGGATCGACGAGATCGTGCTCTCGCTCAGCGCCAAGGGCTTGACCACCGGGGAGATCTCGGCGCACTTCCTTCGGCATCTACGGGGCGACGGCGAAAGAAGGACACCATCTCCCGGATCACCGACAAGGTGCTCGAGGAGATGACCGAGTGGCAGAACCGGCCACTGGACCGGGTGTATCCGGTGGTGTTCATCGATGCCATTCACGTCAAGATCCGCGACGGGCAGGTCACCAACCGGCCGATCTACGTCGCGATCGGCGTGACCGTCAACGGCGAGCGCGACATCTTGGGGCTGTGGGCCGGCGACGGCGGTGAGGGCGCGAAGTTCTGGCTGGCGGTGCTCACCGAGATCAAGAACCGCGGGGTCGCCGATGTGTGCATCGTCGTGTGCGACGGGTTGAAGGGTCTGCCGGAGGCGATCAACACCGTGTGGGAACTCGCTGTCGTGCAGACTTGCGTTATCCACTTGATCCGCAACACTTTTCGGTTCGCGCCGCGGCAGCATTGGGACGAGATGTCGCGGGATCTCAAACCGGTGTACACGGCCCCGACGGAGGCCGCGGCCAAGGAACGATTCGTCGAGTTCTCCACCAAGTGGGGACCGAAGTACCCGGCGATCGTCCGGCTGTGGGACAACGCGTGGAGCGAGTTCGTCCCGTTCCTCGACTACGACGTCGAGATCCGACGCGTGATCTGCTCGACGAACGCGATCGAGTCGGTCAATGCCCGCTACCGGCGTGCGATCCGGGCCCGTGGGCACTTCCCGACCGAGCAGGCCGCCCTCAAGTGCCTCTATCTCGCGACCCGAGCGCTGGACCCGACCGGTCGGGGTAGGGCACGATGGGCGACGAGGTGGAAGCCTGCCTTGAACGCCTTCGCGATCACTTTCGAAGGACGCATCAACTAACCGATGCCAGGCCGGATCCACCGTTTATCCCAGTGTCACGCTTGATGGTGTCGACCGGTTCGCTCCACCGTTATCTACGCCTTCGTGGCTTGTGTCCGTAGTGCGGCCGGTCGATACAAAGTGGACCGGCCGATCTGGCTTGAGAGGAGCGTGGCGTCGCCCCCACTGGGATATGCCGATCGACCGGCCCCTGCCACCCACCCGCTACCTGGGCAGGAGACATACCATCATGATGGTCATCGGAATCGACGCGCACAAGCGCACCCACACCGCCGTCGCCGCCGATCAGGCAGGGCGGCACCTATCGACGAAAACCGTTGGCACCACCAGCAAAGACCACCTGACACTGCTGCAGTGGGCGACCGGACAAGCCGACGACCGCCTCTGGGCGATCGAGGACTGCCGGCACCTGAGCCGCCGACTCGAACGAGATCTGCTCGCCGCCGGTGAACGAGTGGTCCGGGTACCACCGAAACTGATGGCGAACGCGCGTGATGCTGCCCGCACCTACGGCAAATCCGATCCCATCGATGCTCTCGCAGTCGCCCGCGCAGCACTGCGCGAGCCGGATCTACCCGTAGCCCGCCTCGACGGCACAGACCGCGAGATTCGATTGCTGGTCGACCACCGGGAGGACCTCGTCGCCGAACGCACCCGCATCATTTCCCGACTGCGGTGGCATCTCCACGAGCTCGACCCAGCCTGGCGACCGCCCACAAAACTGGATCGGACCAGCGCTTTCGACAAGATCGGGATGCACGTTGCGACGTTCTCCGGGTTGGTCGCGGACTTGTCTCTGCGTCTTGTGGGACACCTGCGTCGTCTCACCGTCGAGATCGATGAGCTCGCCGCGGAGATCACTTCCCGGACGACGATGCTGGCGCCGTCGTTGCTGGCGATCCCGGGTTGCGCCGCGTTGACTGCAGCGAAGATCATCGGTGAGACCGCCGGTATCGACCGGTTCCGTTCCAAGGACGCCTTCGCCCGGCACAACGGAACTGCACCGCTACCGGTGTGGTCGTCGAATCATGCTCGGCATCGCCTCTCACGCACGGGAAACCGACAACTCAATGCCGCGATACACCGGATCGCGCTCACTCAGGCGCGTTGCCACGAGGACGCACGCGCTCTCTTGGCTCGCCGGAAGGCCGGCGGCGACGGTGGTATGGAAGCGCTCCGCGTCCTCAAACGCCGATTGTCGGACGTCGTCTTCCGAGCGATGGTCGCAGACCAATCATCACTTATGGACGTTGCTGCTTGACAGAGGAGCTAGGGACACTCCCGCGCGGCTGGCGGTGTCTGCCGTTTCGTCTGGCGGACCAAACATGCGCGGTCCGTATGCGAGGGGCCGGGCGATCAGTGCAGGATCGCTGCCTCGGCCCGGTGTCGGGTGTGGGGCGGGTTCCCTCCGCTGGTGCGAGGATCTGCGATGAGGGGCGCGTGAATTGGCACCGGCCGATCGTGTGGTCATCGAGCACGGGAACGCAGGTGGCGGCAATTGCGGGATGGGTCCAGCTCTGCTCGATCCGGGCAGAATGCCTGGCTGCTCCCATGGTGGGCCGATGAGCAGCATATTCGTCGCCGTTTCGAGGAACCGGCAGGTGCCGAGTTCGGTGATGAGCCGACGGTCGAGGTTCGGGGCGCGCAGGTTGCCGGCGACTTGGGTACCGCTGCCCTGTGCGAGGTGCGAGCTAACACACATGCTGCGAAATCCGGTGTACTCGGGTATGAAGACTTTGATCTGTACCGCCGTGTTCGCTGCCGCGATGGCGACAGGGTGCAGTAGCCCGGACGAGACGGCCCCTACTACTACCAGGATCCCGTCGTCGACCTCGGTCACGAGCATCACGACAGCGCCGCCGACTCCCGCGGCAGTGACCACTACCGACCCCGCCCCGGAGCAGGCACCGCCCGTACCTGTCGAGCCTGCACCGGCAGAAACCGCCGCCGAGCCCTATATCGTCTCGTGCCAGATCGGACTGGGTCCGATCGAGACGTACTGGTCGGACGGTTCGGTCACCGGATACTCCGACTACTGCCAGGCCCAACACGACAGCGTGCTTGAGGCGGAGGTCGCGGCCAACACCCCCATCTGCGACGGAACGGTGTGCCGGTATCCATCCGGCGCAGTCATGCCCGACCCCAATGCCACACCATCCACCACTACGAACCGTCCGTACCCGACCGAGGACGAAGCGTTCATCGAGACGTGTATGGCCAAGTCCGGGCAGTCCCGTGAGGTGTGCATTCAGCAAATCCAGGAAGGTATCGACGCCGGGAACATCCGTGTGCCGTAACTGTCTGGCGCTTCGGAACCTGCGAAACCGACCTGCGTCGGCCGTCGACGGCAGGGAGAGGAGTCGAACCGGCCGCACTCGTCCACAGCGCTGGAATACGGCATGGATGCGAAGGAGAAACGAGACCATCGTTTCGGCGCGGCTGATCCGTCTGGTTCTCATGCCGAGAAGTAGCGGACCGCTTACCCATCCGGTCTGGGTCTGCGCCAACTGCGCGGCGGCCACCACGGGGGTTCCCCCTCAAGTGTGGACATCCTGAACACTGGATCGTGAGGATCCAGAGGAAGTGATGTCACAGATGGCGATGAAGGCGTACTCGGCGGAGTTCAAGGCCGATGCCGTCGCGCTGTACCTGTCCGACCCGAGCCACACCTTCGAGGGCATCGGCAAGGACCTGGGGATCAGCCGTGAGACCCTGCGCAACTGGGTCCGCGCCGAACGCCAACGCACCGGCGCTGCGTCCGCAGCGGACCGGCCCCGGAAGCCGGGGCCGGCGGGCGAGATATCGTCCGAGTCCGTGTTGGAGGAAGAAAACAGGCAGCTCAAAGCCCAGATCCGCAAGCTCGAGACCGAACGGGAAATCCTGCGGAGGGCCGCGAAATATTTCGCGGGCGAGACCAACTGGTGAGCCGCTTCCAGTTCGTCGACGACCACCGCAACACCGCGCCGGTGAAGTGGCTGTGCCAGATCCTCGAGGTGTCCCGATCCGGTTTCTACCGGTGGCTCGCCGCCGCGCCTGCCCGGGCCGAACGTGCCCGCGCCGACGAGGAGCTCGCGACGCGGATCCGCGCCATCCACGACGACTTCGACGGCACCTACGGTGCCCCGCGTATCACGGCCGAGCTGCGCGACGCCGGGCTCGAGGTGAACCACAAGCGGGTGGAGCGGGTGATGCGCGAGCACGGGATCGTCGGGGTGCACCTGCGCAAGACCGTCCGCACCACCGTCCCCGCGCCCTCCGCGACCCCGGTGCCGGACCTGATCCGGCGAGATTTCACCGCGAGCGCACCGAACACCAAGTACGTCGGCGACATCACCTACCTGCCGATCGGGGACGGGAAATTTCTGTATCTGGCAACGGTATTGGACCTGCATTCGAAACGGCTGGCGGGCTGGTCGATCGCCCCGCACATGCGCACCGAGTTGATCACCGACGCGCTCCGGGCGGCGGCCGCCGCCCGCGGTGCCGCCGGCCTCGACGGCGCGATCTTTCACTCCGACAACGGCGCCCAATATGTCTCGCAGGAGTTCGCCGACGTGTGCCGTGAACTGGGGGTGACCAGGTCTCGGGGTGCGGTCGGAACGAGCGCGGACAATGCTGCTGCCGAGTCGTGGAACGCAACGTTGAAACGGGAGACGTTGCAGGGCCGGAAGTACTGGAACGGTGCGGGTGAGGCGCGTGCCGAGGTCTTCCGTTGGATCACGCGCTACAACACACGAAGGAGGCATTCCGCTCTCGGTCAGATCTGTCCGATCGAGTTCGAGCAGCAGTCGGCTATGCTGGCCACCGCCGCATAGGAATTGGTGTCCACATCTCAGGGGGAAGCCCCCACCAGTTCGACCGCCTGGCTCTTGCCTTGCCCGCTGCCGAGCAGCGACCCCGGCCGATAGGTGACCTGCACAATCGATGTCCCCGTCCGGGCGCTGACCCAATAGCTCGAGCTCGCAGGCGCATCCGGATACCGGACCATGGCCGTGGTTTGCATGCGAGCAACAGACTCGTCGCCGACCGCAGCGTCGAGGGTTTTCTGGATCACATCGAAGGTGTAACCAGCAGCCCCAGCGCCCATCTGCCAGGACACGCACCGCTCGACGACGTCCCGATACGCCGCCAACGCTGTCGCAGCGGCCTGCTCGTCCCGGTACACGAACGCCTGGCTGGTGATCGCTTCGACTTCTTATTTCGAGGCGAGTTCGGGGCAGCGGTACGCGACGGCGAGGTCGACGAGCTCGGATGCCTGGTCTTCGTCGATCCCGAAGTCGCCGGCCGTCATCTCCTTGACCGTGTCTACGGCACCGGGGCCGGATTCGACGTCGACGCTCAGGCAGGTCACGTTGGCGAATTGCTGAGCGAGCTCCGGGGTCAGTTCGCTGCCGGCGAGCGTTCCGCCGACAACGTCTTTCATGTCGCTGGCCAGTTGTGCTGCGTCGTCCGGTCGCTCTTGAACTTGACGGCGGGCACCGTCCTCCATCATCTCGCCGAAATCGTCCTGAGCTTCCGCAGTGCCCGCTTCGGTCGTTGCGGTCGAGTCGGTCGGGCTGGGCGCCAGCGTTGGGGCGGTGTCCTCGCTACCACTGTCACCGCAGGCGGCGATCAGTAGCAGGGCTGGAAGGACGAGCAGGGTGCGCATTTTCATGTGGTGTCCTTGCGATCGTCGGGGTGCTCGGGCTGATGCTGTCGAGTGTTGTCAGCACAGCGGGTGGAGGCGGAGCGGTTGCGTCCCAGGCTGAACAGATGCATCGAGTCGGATGGTCCACTCGGGACGGCCAGCACGTCGTGCGTGCGCCATTGCGCTTTACCTGCCGATCCACGTAGAGCGCTGTTCAGCCGGTGCGGATCGTGGTTCCAGCGCACCAGCGACATTCCGGAGCCTTCGATGTCGACCTGCCCATCGGGCTGTACCCGGACGCACACCGGGATGCCGCGCGTGGATGTGCGGGCCTGCGTGGGGTGCACATGGTGACCTGGCGTGTACAGGGTGCATCGGTGGTCGACAGGTGGGATCTGCGTCCGCTCTTCGGCTCCGCGCTCTTCGGTGGTCATCGGTCACCGCCTTCCTGTTCGTGAGTGCGGGGAGGAGTGCTCGCGCCGCCTGCGGGTGCTCGTTCTTCGATTGTGGTCATCTCCCCACGCTCGGCACTGCCGCATTGGCTATTGCCGACTATGTCGACGTCGGTGTCGTTCGGCCCGGTGCCGCTGCGAAGGGGCAATGACGGTCTTGTGCGTGGCCGGGGCGATTACGGTGCACTCATGTCGCAGCTGGTGATCTGTCGCCGTTGATCGATGCCGTCCGCCGCCTCGACCTGCGTCCGCGCCGGTGGCAGTGGGTGAATCCGAGCTTGTGACCGCACGGCGGCAACTCCGCCGCGACATCCCCGTCGTCCCGCCACGCCAACGGGGCGAATTCGACCAGATCCTGCACCGGCTCGAACGCGACGTCACTCGACAGCTGATCACCCGCAGGAAACGGCGCGCGCGTGCCCACCACCCTCTCCAGCGTCATACCCGTCGACTGGAGCAATGGATAACTTGCGTCCCGCAGCGGTACGCACCCCCATACGCTTCGTTCACCTGGGCTGGCTCTGGACGACAAGCCACTCGATCATCCTGATCCAGTATTCAAGACGGTGCCGACATCGGATCGAGCAAGACAGTCGCAGGATTTCGGTGCCGAGGAGGTGGTATCCCGATCGATCCGCTACGCCGACGACCATCGTCGGCGCCGATGCACGAGGAGAAGGGCATGACGATCGACCGCACGAGTGTGGGCTGCTGGATCCTCAAAGGCAACCCGGACGTATTCGACTACTTCGGGGCAGTCCGGGCCCAGCCGCCGAGGATAGTGCGCCCTGGAGTCTTCGAAGGAAATTGGACCGTGGGCAACACCTACCGTAACGACCTGATCAAAAAGGGCGATCTGATGGCGTTGTGGATCACCGGACCCCATAAGCCGGGCATTCATGAAATTGGGTGGATTACCAGTGATGGCCCGATCTTCTGGGCCCAGGGATTCGATCGCAAGCATGCGGTTGACCCACAGAAGGCAGCGCAGCCGACTTATGCCGTCGACTACGCCGCGATCCGTCTCGAGGATCTATACGTTCAAAGAGGAGAGATGCTCGCCGAACCGGTACTGTCCCATTGCGAGCAGTTCCGGGCTCGTCAGATGTCGAATCCGTCGTATTTGACCCCGGAGGAAGCACATGCCCTGGCCGACATCCTCGCCACCCGGATAACCCCGACACGGCTCGGCAAGGCGCACTGGAAGAAACTGCTGGTCTCATAGATCCCGCGTTCTGCAGGTCCGGGCGGTGGGGGCTCCGGAACGGGGCCGTTGGGGCGATCCGTCCGACAGCGACCGACGGTAGCGCAGCACTCTCCGTACCGGACTCTCCGCGTACATCAGGGTGACCGCGGCTTTCCCGCATCCGAGTGCCGACGTGCCCATCCCCGCGAAAGGTGGGGTGAGAAAGGACCTCGAGCGATGGAATACCACAAGTCCACAATCATCCGGCTCCGTCAGCATCCGCAACACAATGAACGATGGCTCCAAGAACAGATCAAGTCCGATGTCGGGATACTCGGCCTCGGCCAAAACTTGATCTTGAAGGATTCCGAGCGTCGTCAACCCCGAGCCGGGCGACTCGACATCTTGCTTCACGATCCGGACAGCAATACGCGCTACGAAGTCGAACTCCAGCTCGGCGCCACCGACGAGAGCCACATCATCCGCACACTGGAATACTGGGACAACGAACGCCGCAGATTCCCTCAGTACGACCACGTAGCGGTCATCGTGGCCGAGGAGGTCACCGGACGGTTCCTCAATGTGATCGGTCTGTTCAACCAGGCGATTCCTCTGATCGCCATCCAGATCAGCGCGTTGGAGGTCAACGGCGTGATGACCCTGCACGCGACCAAGGTGCTCGACCTGGCCCTGCCGGCGCCGGAGGAGGAGGACGAACCCGGCCAGGACACCGATCGGCAGTATTGGGCGCAGCGCAGCATCCCATCGGTTATGCAGGCCATGGACAGCCTGGTGGAGTTGATCAACGAACACGGCGACGCCATGGCCCCGAAATACAACGTTTGCACATCGGGGTGCTTTTTGAGGTGCTGCGGGAGTCGCTGGGCGACGCCGATGCCGATGCCGATGTAGATGTCGTGGTTGGTGCATTCAAACAGGTACAGACCGCGCCGCCCACGCGGGAAGTCGGCCTTGAATTGCGTCAGGCCGTCGCGGGTGAACGGGTACGGACGGTGGCCGTAGCCCTGGTCGAGCGCCCATCGCGCCACGTCGGCGTGGCCCGACCACCGCGGGGCGAGATCATCACTGGGCGCACCGGTTACCACCATGGGCGCAGGGTACGAGGCGTCACAGCCGGGGCCGTCGTGGGGTTTCCTGTTCTCGCACTGCACGTGCCCGGCCGCAGGGTCGGGCGGCGCACCTTCGGTCAGGGCCCCGGCCGCCACACGAGGACCGGTCGGCGACCTCGGGGCGCGGCGGTCGGCGTCCCGACCCCGAGGTGCCTCAGCCCCGGTCGGGACTGTTCCCGGTTCCGTGAAGGGTTACCACCTCTTCCGGGGCCGGTAGATCGAGGTGGCCCAATGGACTGCGTCCTCGAGCTGCGCGTCGTCGATCTCGAAGACGGCATCGACATCCGGGGGCAGGGGATCGCACGGGCAGCGCCCGTTGGCTGGACCTGCATACGTCGAGAGCACGGCACCGCCTTTGACGACGAACACCTCCGGATAGATCTCGCAGGCCAGACGCCGAGCATTGGTGAGGTGCGTGGCCTTGACCTCGTACATGTGCATTCCTTCCGGCCAGTGCCCCGGGGTGCCCGAGGACCGCGTCGTCCGGACCCTAACCGGTATGTCGACCTTGGCCCGCAACAACACGGCCCAGTCACCGGGGATGCGAGCGTCGACATCGAGAGCGGTTCGACAGCTGGACCGGCTGCGACCTAGAGTTGCCAAAGCAGTTGTCTCCCCGCGACAGCTGTGGTGTCGCAGTACTTCCCGTTCGGGCTTGACGCAAAATTCCGCAGGAACGAGGTCTTCCGTGCGGTCGACGTGTCCAGTCGACCACGCCGATGCAGCCGGTCTCTCCGAGGTCACCCACCGGTGCCGCGGTGCGGCGGTATGAATTCCTGGGAAATGCCGGATATCCCAATGCCTCCATCCATCACCGGTGGTGTATTTTCTGAATCTGTCGCTCTCCGTCTGGGGGTGATCTATCCAGGGGCGCTTGCAGACAGGACACAGACACCGAAATGATCTCCCTCCGCAGCTTTGTGCGACCTGCCCTGGTGAGTGGGGCATTGGCCTTGACCATGGTGTTCGCGGTCCCGACCGCCAGCGCTGACGGCACATACACCGTGGGAGATCGCCTTCGTTCGATCGTCGCCTGGTCCGGCACGCCCTGTGTGAATCTCCACTGGACGCGGGCCGATGGTTCGCTCGGACGGGGCACCCATTGCGACCAACCGGATGGCGGTGTCATCGAATGGGACTTTCCCGCAGTCGCGGGACAGTGGGGCGGGCTGGAGCCGGAACTGGCTCCGGGAATGTTTGTCACCTGTGGTGTCCACAATGTCGCGAACGGCCAGACGCTCCGAGAAAACCGCGCCGAATACACCGCGACGCCCAGTGCCGCGCCGGTCTGCCTCGTCCACCTCGACTGACACCGAACGGTCTCGACGGACATTCTCAACCGGAGACGACCACGCCGGAAGCTTCCTCCAGGACGAGACCACGTATCGACTCTTGTGGGAGAAAACCCTCCGTTCAGGGACACACGAGCGAGTAACACGCGACCAGAAATCGGTAACAGTAGTAACATTCGCCGATCCGGGAACGGTTGAGAGTTTGGTTTCATTCACCGCTGCATGGAGTCAGCGCCATAGACAGGACCCATATGACTGAAATTGCGCCTTCTCGCGACCAGATCGCACGCGCCGTGGCACGGGCTGAAGCGAAGGTCGTCAATCAGTACAACGCCAGCTTTGCCGGATGTTCGATCGACGGACCGGTATTCCGTGTCGGCAAGAAAAGCTATCTCGTCAACACGGTCACAGTCGAGATGGAGTTGGGCGCACAGACAACGTCCTCGCGAACGACCGTGACACGTGTGGTCGCCGGTACCATGATCGCCGGCGTCGGAGGAGCACTGGTCGGCGGAGCTGCAAAGAAGTCCAAGGACACCAGCAAGATCTACCTGACCGTCCGCACGCCCGACGGCCAGGTCCACGTGAAAGAGGCGCCCACCAGCATGGAGCGCGTCGCCCGTGACTTCATGGCCAAGCTGGAGATGGCGTCGAAGCGAACGTGGCCGCTCACGTCGGAGGCTGGCACGACCCTTCCCCTCGCCGAGTCGTCAGTGCGTAAGAATCCTCCCAGCACAGCACTCGGACATGTCCTCATCGGTTTGATGCTCATCGGTGCAGCCCTGACCGTGCACTGGGCCTTTTGGCTCGCACTCGTTGCCTACATCGTCGTCGTGGCAGTGGTAGCGACCAAGAACGACGACAAGTACAAGAAGGCACTCGATGAGTTCCGAAAAGGCCCCACTCGCTGAGGATCTCTTGGGGACGCACCGCAATCTCCTAGCTGGGCGACTCCGGTGACGAGGAGTCCTTCTCCGACGCGGGGGCTGAACGCACGTCAGCGCTTCGAGAGTACTTATACAAGACCCGCATTAGCGGACCAGGGCACGCTCACCCGGGACGGCGTTCACACCATTCCGCAGTGGCCGGGCACGGAAGGACTGCTCGTGCATCATCAGGCGGGGTATTCATGGATTACGTAGTCGAGCAGGGACGGGTGCGGTTCCTCGACGACCGACATTTTTCTGCAGCTCTTCGCAAGAAGGTCGCGGCGCACCGCAACAACAAGTCGTTGCTCGACCGGACCTACCTCGATGCCAAAGAGGACGAAGCGGCGGTACTGGGTGGCGGGCTCGTCCTCACGATCTTCGTCGCTGGTGTGGTCTGGTTGGTGTTCAACCAGACCGCCGCCATCGTCACTGCGATTGTCTTCGGACTGTTGTCCGTGGCCCTGGCCATCTTCGATCCCAACAACGATCTGAAGATCACCAACGATGACAAGACCGAACTCTGGTTTGCATTGAAAGAGCTGGAGCTTCCCCCACCGTGCCCGCTCCGAGAGGTCGCCGCGCGACCATTCGGACCGGAACGAGTGCTGATGCTCGTCGCGGTCGCACTCGACGTGGCCGAAAAGATCACGAAAACCCGGTCATGGTCGAGTACCTACCTCGACGCCCACCGTGTGCAACTCGCCCCTCGGAAGGAAGCAGGGCAGGTTCTGCGACACGGTTACGCCCTCCATAAGGCGATCAGTGAACTCGGACCTGCCCCGCAGGGCACCACTGCGTCCGCGATAGTGGCTCAGCGCGCGGTTGACCTGGCGCGGGAACCCTTGAACCTGGTGTGGGATCGACTGCTGCAACGCGTCACCGCGCTCGACGACTATTACCGTCACCTGATAGCACTCGACATCGAACTCGACAACGCCGACGCGGCAAGACGCGCTCTCGGCCTCAACGATCAAATCGGTGATCTGTTGGTCGACGCCGTCGGAGACCAGTTCGCCACCGATCATCTTCGCCGACTATCCGACGAAGCCGCCACACTCACCCATGCAATCAACGAACTGGTCGACGCACTCAACGGCAACCTGGAGACATTGCTCGCCCTGGCGCCCCTATCGTCCGACGACGTTATCGATCACTGATTCAGAACCGATCTCGCCAGATCGACTGAGGAGCGATCGACCATCCGCATCCACTGAGCATGATCGAAGTGACCGGTTCGCAGAGGACCGGTCACGAGCATCGGCCTCGGGGTGGATCGCAGCGGTAAACCGCCCTGTGTCCCCGACCCGGGTCCACGACTCGACGCGGATCACATCACCGACAAGGACGAACCCGAGAAACCCGTCGACATCCACGACACCGGTGGCGCCCCAGTAGCCACGGGCGGCCGCGTAGATCTGCTCATCACTCCAGTGGACACTGCGGCAGGTCGGGGCTGGCGGGGATCGGGGCCGGGGGCCGGACAGGTTTGACGCCGATCAGGGCGCGGCAGTCCGGTCTGACGAGCCAGACAGCTCGGCGTGCTCGACCTCGAATAGTCCGTCCTCCCGCTGCACGATGGTGCCGCTGGGGAGGTGCGCGGCGCAGGCGCGAATGGGTGGCGTCGAGGTGTGCGTCCGAGACGTGGAGCAGGCCACCGATCTTGGCGCAGGACCGTTGCACTCGCGCGGTCAGATGCAGGGTGGCCTGATCGAACGCGTCGGCGAACCCGGTCAACGGCACCACCGGCTCCGTCTGGCGGGGCGTCTCGGACGAGGGTCGCCGCGGCTGGTGGCGGTGAAACCGGGATGGGATACCGTGTTTGACCTGGTCCCAGGTGCGTTCGCGGTGGACGGTGGAATACGCGGTGATCGCGCTGTGGTCGGGGGAGAGCACGAGCGTGTATCCCTGCCGGGACAAGCGCACGAACCCGGTGGGGGAGAGTTGGCGCGCGGAGGTGAGCAGGAAGTCTTCGAGCATGGTGCACAGTTGGGCCTGGGCGCTGCACCAGTCGTCGACATGGTCGGTGGTGTACGTGCAGGCGGTGCCGTCGCAGTGGAAGCGCGTGCAGCGCGTCATCCGTCATTGTGGCGGCGCCACCGACACTCGGTCTGGGATCCGCCTCTGTCCTGCCTGTGACAGGCCGATGCCCGCCTCGGATCCCATGAGTACATCGCCTGCCGGACCGAGGCACCGGTGATCGGCCCGGCGACAAGGCGGCCACCTACCAGATGAGGCTGTGCGCGGTCGTAGCCTCGATCAAAGTGTGCAGCATCGCTACTGGCATCTGGTGCATCATCGAACCGCCGACACCGCACTGTGTCTCGGTGGGTGCGAGTCGGGGCGACTTGGTCCAGGGCCACATCGCCCGGTCCTCTTCGTGATTTTCTGCGTCGTTCCTCGTGGCGCTTCCCGTGATGGCCCCTGGCCTCCCAGGACCGACACAGCGACAGAATCTGGGGACCTGATTGTCGCCTCCCGCTGGAGCTCACCGGTCAGTTGAGGGTCAGACGGCAGTATTCGTCGGAGTTTCCCGCTTCTCTGCATGCCTGCCAGTCGAGTTGGCCTTGTACCCAGGGCGAGGGAGACCTGGGCGAGGAATTCGTGTCCGGTCGGGTTGCTCCGGAGGGGTATCGGCAGGTGGTGCCGTCGCACACCGGAGTGTTGGCGGCCACTTCGTCTGCGAGGACCTGGTCATGGATCGACTGGCAGTAGTCCGAATACCCGGTCACCGTGCCGTCGGACCAGTATGTGACGATCGGCCCCAACCCCAGCTGGCAGTCGACGATGTAGGGCTCCTCGACCATCACCGGTTCGTCGACCGCAGTCTCGGTATCGGTGGAGGTGATCTCCGCAGAGGTCGAATCGGGGACGGACGACGCGGTCGTCGAAAGGACCGCTGCGTTCGTCGTCGCGACCGGCGCCGAGGTCGAGGCAGATGTGGTAGCCGCAGGAGGGCTGGAATCGCCATTTCCGCAACCGGACACGATGAGCGCGATCGCTAGGATCGGCAGCAAACGCAGTGTTTTCACCCCCGCAATACCGCCGCGGCTTCCGATTTCATTACCGAGGACTGCCTGCGGGATACACACGCGAAGGCCAGCACCTCACCGTGGTCGGCACCGCCGGCTTTCCCACCTCGGTAGGCCCGGACGGGGAAGCGACTGGTGATGTCGGACGCCCCGGTCCGCAAGGTCGGGGCGTCCGACGAATCGATCAGCTGCTTCCGAACCGCGGCGGCGGCGGGGGCAGGAGCTTGCCGGCCAGATCACCGGTCCACGTGAAGTCCTCGAGTCCGATGTGCACGGTCAGGGTGGCTGGATTGAGCTGCGACTTGTCCACCTCGTACGCGTAGTCGAGGGTGACCGAGGTGTGGGGTGCCACGACCCCGGAGAAGAACGCATCCGACTCCGAGTAGTCGACATCGGCGCGGTAACCGCGCTCACCGTAGGTCAGGGTCGGCGTCGAGATGGAGTACCCCTCGAGCGGATTGTCGCCCGGAGTGAACGTGATACCCAGGATAGTGAGGTTCGGGGCCGTCGCGTACTCGGTGAGAGCGATGGTGCCGCCCCCACTGCCCCGGATCACGGTGCCGAAGGGCTGAATCACCGGGGCCGGTGACGCTGCGGCGGTCGGGGCGAGCATCACGGAGGGAGCGGCAAGGGCCACGGCTGCCGCAGCGAGAGCGGTACTTCTGGAAATCAACGTCGAGTGTCCTGTCCTGAATGAGTGATTAGTCGACCTTAATAGGAATCGAGCCCTATGCCGGATAGGCACTCCGGCAGACGCCTTCGACCGGTCAGGATCGGCGATGGTGACTCGGTTCCGGAACACGGGTCAGCGGGATCGCGATTCTCGACGCCGCCCACGTCAGCCACCTTGTTGACGACCGGAACGACGCACGGGTGGTGGCGTAGGCCGATGGTTCACACCGCTTCGAGGACGCACGAGGTCAGTCCGCCCAGTGTTGCAGGCACCACTTCATCCGGGCTTCGGGCGGTGACGCGTGACAGACGAGCACGCTCGCATCGAAGACGGTCGGTAACGAATGGGACCCGGGGAGCGCTGACAACGGGGAACGCACGTATTTTCTCCGGGGAGCGCGTGCTCGAGGGCCGGACCGGCAGGGCGTCCGGTGAGTCGACCTGCCGGCGCGGGTCGAGGTAGAAGAAGGGGCCATCAGAAAATATGACTCAGCCACCGCAGTGGGGGCCCGAGCCAGGCGAGCACAACTACCGATGGCCTCCGCCCGAGGATCAGCCGACCGCGCAGTACCCGCGCATCGACGATGCCCGCGACGCATACATGCCGCCGCAACAGCCCCAGCCGATCCCGCAGCCCCATCAGCCTGGGCAGATCCCGCCGCCCGGCTATGGGCAACAACCGGCCTACGGGCCGCCGCCCAGCTATCCGGCACCGCCGCCCAAGAACTCCAACGCGGCCGTGTGGATCGTCGTCGCGGTGCTCGCCGTCATCGTGCTCGGTCTGGTCGGCTACCTGTGGTTATGGCCGCAGATCGTCAACGACAGCAGGGCGTCCGGGCCCTCAACCTCGACGTCGACCGTGGTCGTGCCCGCACCCGGCGGCCCGGCCCCGGCGCAGGGCGGCGCGGGCCCGGCACCGGCAACCGGGGAGAGCGTGCCGGCGTACTCCACGCCCTGTCCGAGTGTGTTCACGAGCCCGAGTTTCGGCACCTCGGCAGTGGGCAGCGGTGTCACCTCGTGCGAGTTCGCCGAGGAGGTGCGTTCGGAATACCTACGCCAGGGTGTGCGGGGCGGTGTCGTCTCGGTCGACGCCTACAGCCCGGTCACCGGCCGCACCTACACGATGACCTGTTCGGGCAACACGGTGGTCACCTGCACCGGCGGCAACGACGCCGTGGTGTATCTGTACTGACATGGCCGAGTTTCGGCGCTCGAACACGCGCACTCACCTGCTTGCGGTCGCCGTCGCGGCCGTGGTCACGACCGCCGTCGGCGCGTGCAGCCCACCACCGGGCAACGACGAACCGGATGTGATCGTCATCGAGACGATCACCGAGTCCGTCGGACCCGCTCCGGCTGTTCCCCCTGCGACCGCCGGCCCGGGCGTGGGGGTGGGGGTGGGCGGGGGTTTGGAGGAGTTCGATGCCTTCGCCCGGCAATTGCCCGCTCAGGTGGGTCTGGCGATCGTCCCGGTCGGCGGCGGGCAGGTAATCACCGGTGGCACCGTGATGACCGATGTCGCCTGGTCGACGATCAAGGTGCCCTTGGCCATCGCCGCGCTGACCGCCGATCCCGCCCAAGCCGGCAACGCCGTCGCCGCGATTACCGCCTCGGACAACGATGCCGCCCAGGCGATGTGGGACGATCTCGGTTCCGGAACGGCGGCCGGGGCCGCGGTACAGCAGGTGCTGGCCGAGTTCGGCGACCCCGGCACCGTGGTCCAACCCCAGGTCACCCGCCCCGGATTCACCGCCTTCGGGCAGACGATCTGGCCGCTGACCGCCCAAGCACAGTTCGCGGCCTCGCTACCCTGCCACGACGCCGCCGACGAGGTTCTGACGCTGATGGGGCAGGTCTCGCCGGATCAATCCTGGGGGCTGGGAGCGCTCCCCGGCGCCCGGTTCAAGGGCGGCTGGGGGCCGAACCCCTCCGGCGGCTACCTGGTCCGCCAGTTCGGGGTCGCCGATACCGCGGCCGGGCAGGTCGCCATCGCCGTGGCCGCGGTCCCGACCTCGGGCGTCTTCGAGGACGGCATCGCCGTCCTCGACCGCGTAGTCTCCTGGCTGGCGCCGCGCCTGGCCGCCCTCACCGTCGGCAGTACCTGCTGACCTCCGCCTCCGCCTCCGCGGCCGCATGCCGCGGGCGGTCGAGCCAGATTCCGGAAAGGGAAATGGCCGGATCGGATCCTCCGCTGGTGCGGCGAGATGTCCGCAACCACAGCCCGGATGCGGGGAACGGCACCTCCGGAAGGTCGCGAGGTAGCTTCGACGGACTTCCCCGGTGGAGCCGGACGAATGTGCGTCACTGGGTTGGCGAAGCGAGGGGTGGACGGGTATGTATCCGGGTCGTGCGGGCGAGTCTCGCGTTTCGGCGTTGCGCATCCTGCCGAGATTTCCGTGCCCCGATGTTTCCCGACACTTTCAATTGCACTGCGGTCCGGTGATGTACCCCTGTTCGCAGCCGTACTGGGTTTGGATGTCGCCGCTGGTGGGGGCTTCCCCGCACGCGAGACCGCAGCGTTCGTACCCCTGGACTACCCCGTCTTCGTTGCGATCTTCGTCGGCGTTGTACGGATACGACGTGGCATCGCCGCCGGTCTCCGCTTCGCTGGTTCCGGGGGCGGGCTGGGTGCATGCCGGGTCGGTCGACGACGAGGACCCATCGGTGTAGACCGCCACGCCCGGGTAGTCGCAGTACCACAAGGTCGGTGGTTCCGGAGCGGCGTAGGTGTCGCAGGTGGCCTCGTAGCCGATGCTCCCGTCCGAATAGATGGCTGTGCCCGATTGGTACATCGGAAGATCGCCGCAGGAGAAGGTGACCGGCTCGGGTGCCGGCTCACCGGGCGGCGGCGGTGGGAGCGCGTCGGTGGTGGTGGACGTCGTGGTGAGCGGGGTTGTCGAGGCCTCGGTGGTTACGGTGACAGTGGTGGTCGCCGGTGGCGGAGCGACCGCATCGTCGGTGCTGCAGCCGGTCACGCCGAAGGCACCGAGTGCAGCCACTGCGATCAGGGCGCTCTTGGTGTTCACGGGCAGTCTCCCTACAGGCCCGGCGGTCCCGTGGACGAATACGCGCGAGTGCGGTTTCGTGGTCCGATCCGGATGTTCTGCTTATCGCGCACCCCGCCGTGAGTGTTCCACTGTCTGTCGTCGCGATGCTTGTCCCACGGCACAAAGATTGACAGGAGCAAGCCGGAATCGGTGTCCGAAAGAGTTTCCCGACTTGCCACGCGTCGTGAGCACGAGCGCGGGCTGGAGTGGTCCCCGCGATCAAGAACGCTGGTCCACCGACGACTGCCCCCGCCCCGCGCCGATTCGCGACATGAGGAAGCGCCGCGGATCGGCCTGAGACTGGGCTCGGGCACCGGATCAGGCGGACGGGAAGTGATCGGGCCGGAAGAGTATGTGCACGAGTTGACGGCCGGCGCCGTCGGTGGTCCACCACAGGCCCACGCAGGATGGACTGCGAGCAAGTTGCGGCCAGCGGGTCAGGGCACCGTCCGCGACATACCCGAAGGTGACACCGTGCTGGGCGTCCTGCGCGACGGCAGCTGCCGGAGGTGCTCCGGCATCGACGGTGAACGCACTCACCCGGACTCGGCCGTTCACCGGTTGCAGCATCCCCAGACTGACGCCCATGCCCTGACCGGTGGCGAGCATGGGCACACCGGTCCGTCGCGCCAGTGCCGACAGGTCCGGGCCGGGATAGTCCACCGGGACGGAGGCCACTGCCGGATCGCGGGCTTCGAGCGAGCTCAGCGGTCCGATGAGATCGCGCAGCCGGAAGGTCTGGACGGCCGGCTCGGGGTCCTCGGGCGGGTCGTCGACGGCCGGTGGTGCTGCCTCGGCTCCGCGTTGGAGGTGTCCGAGCAGGGCTCGCAGGTCCGGTTCGTCGTCGAGATCGAGGGGGAGCAGTTCCTGGGTGCGCCCGCC
Source organism: Rhodococcus sp. YH1 (assembly GCF_009939605.1). Classification (NCBI taxonomy): domain Bacteria; kingdom Bacillati; phylum Actinomycetota; class Actinomycetes; order Mycobacteriales; family Nocardiaceae; genus Rhodococcus; species Rhodococcus sp. YH1. Next base: position 124,763 of record NZ_WVTE01000290.1, read on the forward strand.
GGTGGCGACGCGCAGGTGCGTCCCCCGCTGCCAGATCTCTTCGGCACCGTCCACGGCGTAGTTCGCGGTCTCGATCACCTGCCGGGAATGCACCCCCGCCAGCAGAAACTCGTAGCCGTGAGTCGGTGCGGGGCGAACAACGACGGAGCGGACCTGCATCACCGACGGGGCGACGGCGAAGACCTCCTTGAGGGTCACCACGACATGTCCCGCGAGCCACCGGCGATACAGGACGTTGCGCGCGGATTTGGTGTAGGTGCGCACGGTCGGGTTGCCGGCGGCGGTGAGGTCCGGGTGCCGGGTGGGGGTCTGCTCGAACGGTGGCGCCCAGATGACCACCGAGGCCTCGCCATGTTGGTAGTCGACGACCGCGGAGGGCTGTGCGTTGTCGGCGAGGGCGTCGTTGAGCACGTCCAGGACGGTGTCACGCTCCCCGGCCACGAGCCGGCTCCACTGCTGGTCCCACCAGGCTTGAGCCTGGGCCTGCCACCGCAGCAGAGACTGGTGTTGTTGCTCGGTTTCGAACTCGATCTGCTGGGCGGCCAGTCGTTTCGCCTCCGCCCGGGCGGACAGCGAGAACCGGGAACGGGTCTGCATCAGGTCCCGGTATCGCTGCTGCACCCCTCGGCGGCGAGCCTGCGCGGAGGGATAGGCGGGAGCGGGCACGGTGTACCGCGCCGCCGGCGGGAAGTGCACCCGGTGCAGGTTGTCGATGCGCTCGACGTCGTCGCGGGCGACCGCGAGGGCTTGTTCTTTGATGCGGCGTCGTTCGTCCCGCTGCGCCTGTCGTTCGGTGGTCTGCGTCCACCCCGAGCCGGTCGAGTAGGTTCCGCCTCGGCCGCTGGTCAAGGAGATGTAGCCGCTGATCGGTCCGAGGCCGCTGGAGACACCGACACCGCGTGTCCCGACGTGTACTCGGGCGATCCGCGGGCCGAGTCCGGCGCTCACCCCCCGCGAGGACACCCGCAGCCGCACCCCGGGTGCGAGCCGGAAACCGAAACCCATGTCGTTCCTCCCTCCGCCGCGACGCAGACTCATGCCGATGATCATCGATTACCCATGATGTCGGGGGATTCCGCGGTCCGCGCCTGCTCGGACTTCGGATGAACGTGGTCGGATCGCCTCGACGGAAAAGGAGGGTTCTGTGGCTGTCGTGGCTGGCTATTCGAGCCAGATCCGGTCCGTGAATCCGCCGCGCTCGCCGCGTTTTTCTTCCGCCTTGCGGCGGACGTCGTCGAGGGTGTAGCCGTGGCATGCCGCCACCGCGGTCAGGACCTCCAGGACGTCGGCGGCCTCTTCCAGCACGTGCTCGGGCGAACCGGACTCGCGCAGTTCCCGGGCCTCTTCGGCCAGTTTGTCGTGCAGCGCGCCTTCGTAGTCGTGCGCGTCGAGCTGTCGGGTGTCGGGAGTCCGGCCGCTGGCGCGGATGATCTCCGGTATCCGGTCGCGAACCAGCTTTCCCATCGGTGTCCCTTCCACGCGTGATACTGGCCGCATGTCGTTCTACAGCGTCGAGCCGACACCGCGCACATCGTGGCGTCAGGCCGTTCTGATGGGGGTCAATTCCCGCACGTACAAGTTCGCCCTCGGGACGGCGCTGCTCGAGCTGGCGAAACAGGGGCGCGATGCCGTGGCGCTTGGGGAGCTGGCCGAGCGATACGCCTGGGCGCTGCTCGCGCGGGAGGGCGGCTTTCCGCAGGCTCCGGCCGCCGTCGAGCTTCGCGACACCGATTTCCTGGCAATCCTGGAGCGGGAGCGGTCGGCGTCGTCGGCTGCGGGACGGCCCACGGAGGCACTGGTCGAGGCCGCGGTGAGGTCGATGCCCGGCATGGTGATGCAGAAGTTCCACAATCTGCGGGGGATCGGGGAGGTCGCGCACGCCTTCTACCGGGTGCAGGGCCGGGGGAGTAACGGGGTTGTGCGGCTGACGCCGGAGTTGCACCGCGTCGCTGCCGCCGACGATGTGCTCGGCCGTGAACTGGACTCGCGGTGGTCGATCGTCGAAGCGTCGTTCGATGCGGCGATCGGCCGTACCCTCATCGACCGGGGCGTGGAGATCGATGCCGAGGGAGCGGTGGTGGTGTCGCCGGCGCGGCGGGTGCCGCTGACCTCCGTGCGTGGTGCAATCGCCGGCTTCCAGCACGGTCGCTGCTTCTACTGTCATCAGGAGCTCGACCGGCTCGATGCGGACATCCACGTCGACCATGTCTTCCCGTTCTCCTGGATGAACACCGGCAGCTGGTGTGGGCCCGACCTCAACCACGTCTGGAATCTGGTCCTGGCGTGCGCACCGTGCAACCTGGCGAAGAGCAACCGGCTACCCACCGCCGACGAAGTGGAGCGCTTGCTGGACCGCAACGACGCGATTGCAGGATCACCGCATCCGCTGCGGCGCACGTTGGAGATCACCATGGGAACCACCGGTCCGACCGCAGAGGCGCGCCGGCGGCAGCGGCGGGACTTCGTCGGCGCGGTATGGAACCACGTCACCGAGGGACTGATGAGGTGACGGCACCGCCATCGCCGGCTCGGTGATCTCCGGCCGACGCCGAAGCGAGGCAGGCGAGCAGGGTGATGCGGCCCCTGGACCTGGGGCGTCTTACCGCGCGACCGCCGAACGTCCTGACGGGTCGGCGGCCGGCACCGTGTGCCGGGCAGGATCTCGTCTCGGTCGAGAGCACCCGAATCCAGTACGGCGGCGTCGGCCTCGGATCACGATGAGAGGATGGACGCATCGAGTTCTCAGGATCCGGCCCGCGAGTTTCTCGACCTGTGGGCCGACATCGAAAAGCATCTACGACACAAGTACTCGCTGCCCGGGCATATTCGCACCATGGGCGAGATCATCGCCGAAACCCGCACTCGGGACGCACTTGTCCGTCGCTACGAACCCGCCCTCACCGCGTTCCGGGATCTGCGCAACGCGATCGTCCACCATCCGTACCGCGGCGACGTTCCCATCGCTACCCCGCGCCCGGACACCGTCGACCGACTGCGCCGCATCCACCACGAGCTGCTCCACCCCGTCCAGATCGGACGGTGCCTGCGAGCACCGGTGGTGAGCACCGCGGCCCCGGACGAGCCGCTTCGCGACGCCCTGCACGAGATGGCCGAGCATTCGTACTCTCAGCTGCCTGTCTACGAGGACGGCCGATACCTGAGTCTGTTGACCACCAACGCCGTCGCCCGATGGCTGGCTGCACAGATCAGCGACGCCGGCGAGGTCCTGGTGGACCAGGTTCTGGTGCGAGAAGTGCTCGACTTTGTCGAGCCGACCGAATTGGTCGTCCACCGCGCACGCACCGTGTCGGTCGCCGCGGTGATCGACGGGTTCCGCAAGGAGGACCCAGCCGGCACACTGGTCGCGGTCATCGTCAGCGAACTGGGTCTACCGACGCAGAAACCGCTCGGTGTCGTCGTGCGCGACGATCTGGCATATCTGCTCACTCAGATCCCGGCAGTGGGCCTGTAGAACTCGGTGTCGCGGGGGACAGGGCGGGGATTGGGGGACTGGTCGCCTGCAGGTGCCGGTAACCGGTATGCCGCGCTCGACTACGAAGCCCACGGTCACGCACCGGGATCGGGGGCGCCGCGGGTGTCTTCGAGGGGAATCCGCTGACAACGTTCCCTGACGTCGGGACGCCCCTGCGGAGCTCGGCGACACCACATTCTTTGACATCAACGCGTTGGTCACGAGTATGCGCGCCCGTCCCAGCGAAGGATCCGGTCGGTGATGGTGCCCGCAGCGCAGCTTGGGTTGCAGTCGTTGTCGAACTGGCGAATCGTGTACTGCCCATCGGCCCCCGGCCCTTCCAGCTCGGCGTAGTAATAGACGTGGCTGGTGCTCGTGTAGTTCGGTCCGGATCCGTCATCCCATTCGATCGTCTCGAAGCCGTCGACGTTGGGCACGAGGGTCAGGACACCGTTGTATCGCCCGGGGTTGTAGGTGAGGAAGACGTTGCCGGTGGCGTCCGTGGTGGGCTCGGCGAAGTCCAGTGCGTCGCCGTAGACGGCGAGATCGACCCGGATCAGGATCTGTCCGGACGAGCTGATGGCCGCGACGCATCCGCCCCCACCAGGACCTGGTTCGCCATTGAGGACGGTGGAGACCTGCACAGTGCCCAGGTGCGGGTGAGGCACGCTGCGGGTGTCTTCAACCCTGCCCCCACAGATGGATTCCGCGGTCGCCGGCGGCGGCTTTACCTGGGTGAACAGGGTGATCTCGTAGGCGCCGCTGGAGAGCGCCAGGGTCGAGATCAGATCGCCGGCCACGACGGTGGCTTTGCCAATCCCCAGGAGCGCCATCAGTTTGCCCGCGACGACGGCGGCCGTGCGGGTGATGCCCTTCTCGGTGAGCTGATCCCACATCTGAGTCGACAGTCGGCCCTGAATCTCGGCGAGGATGTCGGGGGTTCTCTCGACGCCGCACATCACGAGCGATGCGATTCCGCCGGTGAGGGCACCGAGGTCGGCAGCGCTGACGGTGGTGGTGAGCCCGTCGGTGACGCACACACCCATGACACCGAGTTCCAGGGCCGTCAAGACGGCAGGATCGTCGGCGGCTTCCTCGATCGCGTTCCATAGGACGCCGTACGCCAGTGACGAGGTCGACACGGTCGCGGTGATCGTCGAGCTGCCGTTCAGTGGCGCCAGGGATTGTTCGGTGAATCCGAGGTCGACGCCGCCGCCGGGCGGCAGGACCCAGGTGCGGGAGCGTCTGTCGGCCGGCACGCCCATCGCGTCTGTGGTGGCGGACAGTACTTCCGCTGTGAGGGCGCTGATCTGGCCGGAATGCAGATCGACGAACGCCCAGGTCGGGGTGACCGGTGCGGTGACGATCAGTGCAACGCCGCGATTGTTGCGGATCTTGACGACCGCGGTGTCGGAATCGTGGGGGTCGGAGCCGGTGCACACGAGCATGGGTGCGTTCTTGTCCTCTACGTACACGACGTCGTCCATCCATCTCGGGCGAGGTTGGGATGGGCAGGACGGCGGGCGTGCACGCAGGCCCGCCGCGGAGGTGAGGAAGTGATTGGCGTCTTCGACGCGTGCCACCAGCCACTCCTTGATGCTCAGGTGGGTGACCTCAGCTGTCGCGGTGCGGCGATCAGGGCTGATCTGCGGCTCGATCACCTGTGTCGCCGCGGGTTCGGCCGAGTTCGACGCGTGCGCGTCGTAACTGATCAGGAAGAGCTGTTCGCCGGACGGGAGCGGTTCCGGAAGTCGGTATCTGAACGTCAGCGGCTTCTGGGGTTGACCGCTGGACAGGGTCACTTCCGCGCGGGCAAGAACACCGGGTATGTCCGCATCATCGAGTGGGGTGACCGTAAGGGTCGAGTCGGCCGGCCCCGCACCGGGCGGCACGGCCACGGTCCAGGCGTCGGTGACCGGGACGTCGGTAGCTTCGCTGTCCGACAGAGCCACCGAGGTCGAGGAAGACGGCTCCGGCGTCCCCGATGCCTCGTCGGAACGACCGGCACCGGGGAGCAGTGCGCATCCGCTTGCCACCAGCGTCGCCGCAACCAGCATCGCCATGGTCACGGGACCGGACCGAAGTCGTTGCACCACAGGCGTGTCCTCCTGTCCCACGGGAAGGTCGGCGGCTCACTCTAGCTCTGTCCCTCGGCGCCAAAGGCGGAATACGAAGCGCTATCGGCCGTGACCGGGCAGTCGACGAGAATGGACACGCAGTACGTACTCTGCGTATAGCGCAGATGACGGCTTCGCCGATCGGCGGCCAAGCACCTACCCATGCTGCGAGGACCTAGGGGGACAAGCCCGGAACCTCGCCGGACAACACCCGTCTGGTCGCCGCGCTGGCGCGGTGTCCCGACTCGTACAGTTTCGGCCAGGCCGCGAAGTCCTCGGGGTCGACGATCGTCGTGTCGTGACCGCCGTTTCCCGGCCGCTTCGGGCGATGTTCGGGATGGTTCGGAAACTCCAAGGCCAAATAGCCGCGGTCGAGTTCGAGCCGGAAGATCAGCCAGGTGTGCGGCGTGAATCCCACCGTTTCGGCGCGTTTGGCGAGGTCGACCCAGTCGGTGATGTTCGTGTACCCGCCGTCGAGCACCGCCGTCTGGGTGGCGATCATGGGGATCGTGCCCAGCCAGATCGGCGGAAACTCCAGCAGGACCCGGCACCATTCGCGCCGACGGGCGGGCGGGATCGGTTCCCACTTCGCCTGCGCGTTTCGCAAGGTGTCGCTGTCGTGGTGCGAAGACATCGCGCCCCTCTACCTTCCGGAGGCGTGGGCCTCCATCGACTTGTCCGCCGGCGGTTACCGCGCGAACCGGTTCTTCCCCTGGGGCACCCACAGTCGATGGAGACGGGGTTGCCGGGCAGCCGGCCAGGTACCGACAACTGCCACTCTGGAACCTGCTGCCACGATAGCAAGAGCGACCGACATGACGGCGTCCTGTCAGCAGACGCCCTGCTCGTCCTGACCTGCCGGCACCGCCGCAATCACACTCTCGTACTACCAGCTCGATCCGGGTCAGGAAGACGTCGCGTTCCTGCGTCGCGAACTCGAGCTGCGCGAGGGGAGCACGGCGTGACGACACCGGTGTTGGTGCGGTGGCGCCGGTGAACCGGCCTGGATCCGGGGCCCTCGGTCGATCAAGTCCGGTCGGCGAAGCCGCCGCGCTGGTCCCGCTTCTCGCCGGCCTTGCGGCGAATGTCGTCGAGGACCTGTCCGTGCAGGGCTGCGAGCGTGGTGAGCATTTTCAGGACGTCCGGTGGATGTCGCCGCTGCCGGTGCACGGGACCGACGTCGTGACCGCGTGGAGCCGCCACCACCGCCGCATGGCGGGCACAGTAGTCTGACCTGCACGGCAACGGTGTCAGGCAGTCGAGGAGGGCATGCGGTGCGGCGGCTGCGTGTGACCACCTACGACGACGGGAACAGCCTCTACGACACGGTGCTCGAACTGATCACCGCGGCCCAGAACAGGGTATGGATCAAGATCCCGTGGTGGGACACCTCCCCTCAGGCTCGTCGTCTCCTCGATGCGGTGATCGCCGCCAAGCAGCGCGGTGTCGATGTCCTGGTGCTCTGCCGGCCCGAAGCGTCCAACGACGCCGTGCTGCGAAAGCTGCGCCGCGCCGACATCTCCCTGACCAGCGTCCGGTACATCCACGAGAAAGAGCTGATCGCCGACGACATCGCGGTCACCCACTCGATGAACTTCACGCGTACCGAGATCGAGCGCAACCAGAACTCCGGCTCGGTCTTCGACACCCCCGAGGAGATCGACGACCTCGAAGCGGGTTTCCGCACGCTGCTGGACAATCGGGAGGCGGTCAGCGTCGGCGAGGAGGAGTGGACACCGAGTTCGGTGCTGATCCCCCCGGATTTCCAGAAGTTCCTGACACGCTACGACCGGCTCAATCCGTTGCAGTCGAAGGCCGTGCCCGTGGTGCTGTCGAGTCCGGGGCATGTGATGGTGGTGGCTCCGACCAGCGCGGGGAAAACGTTGATCGGGGAAGTTGCGGCGTTGCGGTCGATCGTCGGAGAGGGCAGGCCGGCGGTGTGGCTGTTGCCGGCACGCGCTCTGGCCGCCGAGATCGGTGAGACCGCCAAGCGGTGGAACGAGCACGGGATCCGTGCCATCGAACTGACCGGCGAGACCAACATGTCCAGTGAGGCGGTCCGCAAGGCGCAACTGTGGGTGGCGACGACGGAGAAGTTCGAGGCACTCTACCGGCGGTCCTCGCTGCGCGAGTTCATCGGCAGCGTCGGCTGCCTGATCATCGACGAGGTGCATCTCGTCGGCGATCCGGAACGCGGCGCCACCCTCGAATCGCTCATCGCCCGGTTGCGTGCCGCCGAAGCCCGCACCCGGATCGTGGCGCTGTCGGCGACCGTGTCCAATGCCGACGAGCTCGCCTCCTGGTTTCATGCTCAGCTGATCCGGTCGGCGTGGCGGCCGACAATCCTGAACACCCAGTTCGTCGCCTACGACGCCCCAGCGGCCGAGGAACGACGGGAGCTGCACGAAGCCGCCAAAGACCGGGCTCTGCGGGATCTGCTCGGCGAGCTGGTCGATACTGCCGGGCAGTCGACGACCGTCGGCCTCAGCGCCGCGACGGCAGAGGGCGGTGTCCTGGTCTTCTGTGGGAGCAAGAACGCGGTGCGACGCACCGCGGCGCTTGTTGCCGGCGTCGAGTTCCGCGAGGTCGACGACGAACAGTTGATCGATGCGGCCTTCGCGCGTGGGGTGGGAATCCACTTTCGCGATGCGCCCCGGGCCGGGCGCGCGCTGACCGCGTTCAAGGAGCGAGACATCCGCGTTCTCGTCGCCACGTCCGGGTTGTCGACCGGAGTGAACACCCCCGCCCGGTTCGTGGTGATCCGGGATCTCGAGCTGGGAATCTCTGCTCTGGAGGTTAGTCAGGCTCAGCAGATGTTCGGCCGGGCAGGACGGGCCGGACAGGAACCCGAGGGGTTCGGGTTCATGCTGGTACCACGCGACCAGGAAGCCCTCTGGCGTCATAAACTCGCCGACGGGTACACAGCACGCAGCCGGGTCGTCGACCGGCTGGCCGATACCGTCCTCGCCGAGATCCTGCTCCGGTCGATCCGACACCGATCCGACGCGTCGACCTGGTTTCAGGAGACGTTCGCCTACGCCCAGTCCCGTGAGGTTCACGACGTCGACGAGGCCCTCGACTTCCTGGTCCGCCGCGGCTTTGTGACCGAATCCGAGGACGGCCTGGCGGTGACGGAGATCGGTGCGTTGACCTCACGGCTGATGATCGATGTCGAGTCCGCCGCCGAGCTCCTGGCTGCGTTGGCCGAAGTCCCGGTCCCCGCCGACGCGGCCGAGGCCGAGGAGTACGTGCTGCAGATGACGGCGAGCGGCGTTCGCTCGCTTCGAGAGTGGCCGGTGAATCAGAGAACCTACGAGGCGGTGGTCCAGGAGGCGCTCTCGTCGTGGTCGCGGCGGGTGACCTCGCGTCTGGGCAGCCACTTCGGGTCTCGATTCTGCCTGGCGGCCGCGCATCTGGCGCTGCGCGATCCCCGTAGGCTCCACGCGAAGCCCCCACGTGGGATGTCCCTGGCCGACTTCCGGCGCGCGATCGACGAGATGCCCCGGTACCTCGCGTGGATCAGCGCCCTCGGTTACCTCGGGTCGGCGACCTGGGCGCCGGCGGTGGCCGGTGATCTGGCCCGCCGCCTGTCGTGGTGGACCCTGTCCCCACGCCCGGAGCGAGGCTCCGGTCGTCTGCTGTGGATGCTCGAACGCACGCTGCATCCGGAGAACCGGCGGATGCGCATGCAAAATCTGTGGGGTCGAGCCCGACAGAACGGCTACTCGAGCCCCGACCGGATCAACGCTCGGCCCCGCGACGTCGACGTCTCGACCGAGGAATTCGCGCAGGTCGCGCGTAGTCGCGCCGATCTGCAACTCGCCGTGCCGGACCGGCTCACCCTGCCCGTCACGACGGCGACCGCCCAATCCCGAGTGACGGTGCTGAGCAGTACCGGAACCCGCCGAGCGGTGTCCACCGTGTGCCCGGTGCTCGACCGGATCGAACTCGCGCTGCCCCCGGGCAGGGAGGCGGGCTCGATGGTTGCGGATGCATTCCTCTACACCCGTGACGGGGACTTCGCGTACCGCAATGTCGTGGTCGAGCTACCCGACGATGCGGTCGGTACACGACTCGATCCGCTGGTGGAGGCGGCTCGGCTGGTCGACGACCTGCCCGTCGTCGCCGTGGTGGTGAAGAAGAAGTTCTCGGGGCTGCGGCGCCTGCTGTCGAGTGAACGCAAAAAGCGCCGCATGTCGCTGCTGCCGTTGCTTGCCCCCGACCCGCAGTTGCGTCCGGTGGCGCTGGCCCTCGCCGAACACGAGGCTGAGCCCGAGCGTGCGGTGCTCACCCTGCGCGCCAACCTACGGGCGTTCCTCGCCGCCGAGGACAGTCACGTTCCGCGCCCGGCCGCGGCGGTGCTGCGCTCCGGTCACGCCTGCGACGACGAGTTCGAACTGACCTTGGCGGCGCTGGCCGGTGCCCTGCAGTTCGACACCGGTGCCGCGATATCGGGTGAGAAGGTCGTGGCGCTGGTGAAGATCTCCGGTGAGTGGCACCTGGCGGCCCCAACGAAGGAACCGTTCGTTCAGGTCGAACCTGTTGTCCCCGAGGAGCTCCCGCCGGTGATCCGAACGGTGCAGGAGCGAGAACACGACCCGGATGCCACCGTCACGCCGCTCTGCGACTGGATGCAGGAATTCACCCAGTCGTAGCGGAGAGTCAGCACCCCGCGGCTGCGCGCCACGCGATGCACACCGGCACGGCGCAGTGAGGGACCGCCCGGAAGCAGCACGGTACGACCGGCCGTCACTCGTCGCAAAGGGCGCAGAAGTCACCAAGGGGGGTGGAGCGCTATTCGTAGAGCGCGCTGTTGCCGCGCCAGTCGTTGTCGTGGGGGTCGGGGAGCAGATTGACGAAATCCGGCGCTAAGGGGCAATCGCCGAGCGACCTTGCGCTGTAGGTGATTTCATGTCGTCGTGACTGATGAGGGCGGCTATGGCCGGTTCGGTGCGTTGTCT